>DAOVMD010000002.1 GCA_030630935.1 Candidatus Mcinerneyibacteriota bacterium
ATATGACATGATTGAGAATAAAAAATAATGAAAGCTAATTACAATACAGTACACTAGTATGAAAACAATGATCCCCCAAGATATCAATGCACATTTATGTACATTGTGATAAAAAGTTAATGTACGTCCCCAAAAGTTTTCTCCCGAAAACTTCAGTTTGAGTAATCAGTTTGAGTTTGCTCCTATAAACAGGAGTATCTTAATAATAACGTCTCAAACCCGAACTGAAAAATCAAGATAAATCCTTTCTGTTCTCTGTTTTCAATAGCGAAGCTGTCTATTGATTCCACTTGCTAAAGAATAATCGTAGAGACGTGCCATGGCACGTCTCCATATTATGTCCCCATTGTTTGCATTTACAAGAATGCCGAGAGTATTGAGATTACAATTATTACAATCCAGCCTTCTAACCCAGGGAATACAGTTCCGAAGAAGTTATTTAGAGCAGGAATTAGGAGGACAGATAATTGTGCAATCACAGAGATTAGTACGGCATAGAAAAGATATTTATTTCCAAAGACTCTTTGCTTAAATCCCAACTTATCTTTTCCACGAATCAGGAATACATAAAGGAGTTGTGAAAATACAATAGTTGAGAATGCGAGTGTACTGCCAAGTATAAAAGCTTCATTGATATTTTCTGTTAAAGGGTTATCAGCTCCAAGATAATAAAATCCGATTGAGAATGCTATCAATGTTCCGAGAGCAATTTTAATACCTCTCTTCATCATAGAGGATAGTAATTTGCCGGAGAAGAGCTTCTCATCAGGTTTCCTTGGGTTTCCCTTCATAACATCTCTTGTTGCCCTGTCAAAGCTCAAAGCAGCAGCCGGTAACCCATCTGTAAGCAAATTAATCCAGAGTATTTGAACAAGAGTAATTGGGATTAAAAAACTCTTTAAAAAGAAACTTATTACTATGCTCAGAAATATTGTAAGCACTTCACCTAAGTTACAGGAAATCAGATATTGAATGAACTTCTTGATATTATCATAGATAATTCTTCCCTCTTCAACTGCTTTGACGATTGTAGAGAAATTATCATCGAGAAGAACCATATCAGCAGCATTTATAGTTACCTCAGTTCCTGTTTTACCCATTGCAATACCGATATCTGCATTTTTGATAGCTGGAACATCATTGATCCCATCCCCAGTCATTGCGACGATATTGCCCCTTGACTTTAAAGTATCAACAATCCTTAACTTCTGGGCAGGGGAAATTCGAGCATAAGTAGAGATATTATCAACCATTTTAAGATAACGTCCATGTGAGATTTTAGCAAATTCAGTACCTGAAATTGAAATTTCACCAGGATCTAGAATCCCGACTTTCTTCGCAATATTCTCTGCGGTCTTGAGATGGTCTCCGGTAATCATAATAGGTGTGATGCCGGCTGCTTCACACCTTGCTATCGCTTCTTTTACATCATCTCTTGGCGGGTCTAATAATCCTAACATCCCTTGAAAAACAAGGTTTGTTTCAAGGTCAGCATAATCTTCTACCTTAAGATCATTATCATTCAGGTCCCGGAATGCAAATCCAAGAACCCTCAGTCCGTCTTTACTCATCATTAAATTTTTCTGTAGAATTAAATCACGGTTCTTAGAATCAAGCTCTTTTATGGAACCATCAGAGTCAATAAAATGTGTACTATCTTCAATAACTCTTTCCAGAGCACCTTTAGTATATAAAAGAATCTTCCCTTTCTCATCCTTATTAATTGTACTCATCTTCATCCTGATTGAATTGAATGGAGCACTTCCAAGTCGCTTATTTCTGGTCCTAAGTTCAGAGAAATTAAAACCTTGATCTTCTGCAAATTTTAATAATGCCACTTCAGTCGGGTCACCGATTACGCTATCTTCAGTTATATTTGAATTATTACATAAAGCACAGTTTGTTACTAAGTTTTTAATCAGCTCCAGGTGTAATTGCTTACTCTCAGATACAGGGATGATATTATCTTTGAATCCTATGTCAATACAGGTCATCTCATTCTTGGTGATTGTACCGGTTTTATCTGAACAGATTATTGTAGCACAACCAAGAGTTTCAACTGCAGGAAGATGTCTAATTATTGCTTTGTTCTTTACCATCCTTTGAACTCCAATTGCCAACGCAATAGTGATAATTGCAGGAAGTCCTTCCGGAATAGCTGCAACTGCTAATGATACCGCTGTTAAGAATGCAAGTTTTACTGTAGGTATAAATATGCCGTTCTCCCAGGGATACTTAAGGAATATCATTGTGATTCCAACAACTACACTTATAATTACACATACAAAAATTATGAAGTTTCCTAACTGTTTTAATTTCTTCTGGAGAGGTGTAATTGTTTCCTTCTGATCAACAATCAAGGATGCAATCTGTCCAATCTCCGTATCTTGGCCTGTCTCAGTTATGATGCCATATCCTTCACCATCTAAAATTAATGTATTCATATAAACCATGTTTATCCTATCCGCAACCTGAGCATCTTCTGTAATAGGTTCGATATTTTTATAGACCGGGAGAGATTCTCCTGTTAACATTGATTCATTAACTGATAAATTACGCAGCTTAAATAATCTCGCATCAGCAGGAACCTTATCACCAGCTTCTAAAAAAATTACATCTCCTGGTACAATAAGTGAAGAATCAATAAGTTGTAACTCACCATCACGAATAATCTTCGCTTTTAATTTTAAATGTTTCTTTAAAGACTCTAGTGATGTTTCTGCTTTATTCTCCTGAATAAAACCAAGTGTCGCATTAAATATGACAATTATTAGAATTATGATCCAATCGAAATCCTCCGGACCTTCCTTGAAAATAAATGAGAGAACTGCAGCTGCTAAAAGAATTAAAACCATGACCTCTTTAAATTGAGATAAAAGTATCTGAAATGCAGATCGTCTTCGCCCCTTCTTAAAAACATTTTTCCCGAATTGTGCTAAATTCTTCAATGCTTGTGCGGAAGAGAGACCTGTTTCTTTATTTGATTTAAATTCCTTAAAAATTTCAGATGTTTCTTCTTTGTAAAATTTGCTCATATTACTTCCTTGTTTTTATTAGTTTCACTAGAAAAAAACCAGTCTTCTGAATAGAAAACGGGAGAATCTTTAATTTATTATCATTATAATAATCTTTAAATAGTTCAGGTATATAATCACTGATATCACCTGTTTTAAATTTATCTGTTAAGTTTAAAAAGGTTGTTATAACATTATCAGTCTCATCATCTTCAACTGAACAGGTTACATAAAAGATATTCCCACCCTCTCTACATAATTCCCCGGCTGCAGTTAGTAATTTTAATTGCATTTTGGAGATATCTGCAATATCAGCTGAAGTTCGTTTCCAACGGATATCAGGTTTCGAAGAAACGACTCCAAGATTGGAGCATGGAGCGTCAAGTAAAATCGTATCAAAGTTTTTTGATAGATCAGAAGGTAAAGTTAAAGCATCAGAATTATAAAGACCTATATTAAATATTTCCCAGTTAATAAAATTCTCTTTCATCTCAGAAAATCTATCAACATTAATGTCATTTGCAATACCCGAGACCGAATCTCTTATCTTCTCATAAATAATTTGAGTTTTTAAGCCTGGAGCAGCACAAATATCAGCATAATTTCCTTGAATACCTTCCGCAAAAATTTTGCCTATTAAGATTGAAGTTTCATCTTGAATTATAAAGTCTCCACTCCGCCATTCTTTTGAATCAATTACTTTTTGGATACCTGAGGGTAGTTTGAAAACTTTCTCTAAATAATCTAATTCCTCAAATTTAATTTCATTCTTTATCAGAAAACTCTTTAAAGACTCTGCAGAGCTCTTTAATAAGTTGGGTCTAATAAAATGAGGGTAATCGAGTTGATTAAATTTACAGTAGTTCTCAGTGTTCTCAATTCCAAATTCCTCTATCCATCGCTTTATAAGCCAAAGCGGGTGTGAATATAAAATTGAAATCCGCTCTGCTCCTTCTAAATTTTTAAGGTTGTTTAACCATTCATGATTCCTGCCGGATTCTCTTTCAATTTTCCGTAATACTGCATTTACCAGGTTTGCAAATCCGGAAAACTTTGAATGCTTAATGATTTCAACCGTATCATTTAAAATGGAATATGACGGTGTTTGATCCATGAAAAATAATTGATACATTGCAGTAATTAAGTTAGATTCTACAAATCCCGGAATTTTCTTTTTGTTATCGAGGAATTTATTTAAATGCCATTTCAGAAGAAGATAATTACATAGTGACCCCATAACTAATTTTGAAAAGTATCTTCTATCTTTAGGATCACTTAGCAATGTAATTGATTTATTTAAATTCGGTTTATTCTCCGTGTAAAAAAACTTTGTTAAGAAATCAGCCGAAGAAAATCTTGCTTTCATTTCACCTCTTTATAATTAGTTAAAGTTCTTCCAATAAAAAATGCGGCGATACTAAATAAAAAGGATAACATAAAAAGTAATTTAAATGAAAAGCCGGAGATAAAACCTCCTAATAATGGAAGAAGCATTATTGGTGTTACTAAAGAATTCATGAACCCAAGATAAATTGGACGAGAATCATCGGGAGCCAGGTCGAGTAAATAATTAAAATACCCCATCCTGTCACTGAAAAGGGTTACAATTATCAATACCGCGCTTAAGCTGAATAAAACTTGAGAGATATTCAACCCCCAAAGATTTCCAATGGTCAAATTCGGAGAGAAAAAAATCAGGATTAATATTCCAAAAATTAGGGTGAATAAAAGAGCAGTGTTTAGAAGCACTGTTTTATTGCCAAACTTCTTTGAAACTTTTTGCCAGATAAAATTTGATAGTATTCCTAAAACTGATGCAATTGCAAGGTAAATCCCGGTATCACTTTTTTCAATTTGTAATTTCTCAATTCCGAATGGAATGATAAAAGGAATTGACATCAATCCAAAACCTGTACAAATTCGATAGATATAAAAACGGATAAAATTATTATCTTTTGAAAGTCTTTTTATTGAATGCAAAAAGAAATCCCTTGAAGTTTCATGATTGTGATTCAATTCTGATGGGGGTTCTTTAACGAAGAAAAAAGCAATTAAAGCAAGCGTAGTAAATATTGCTGAAATAAAAAAAAGTATACAGAAATTATTTGGGAATTTAATCGATGAGTTGGTGCTTAAAATGAATTTAACTAAGAAACCTGCGATAAATGCTACAGCTCCCCCAAGTATGAATCTCATTGCAAAAAATACGCTCCTTTTTTCATAAGTGATGCTCTTAGCAACAATATCCATGAAAGGAATTCCTCCTAAACCTCCTGTTCCATATGCAATGAAAAGGAATAGAAAAAAAACACTTGATACGAGTATGCCAGGACCTTTACCAATGAAACAAACAGTTATAGTAATTGAAACCCATGCTCCTATTCTGATAAATGCAGCTAATTTGTAGAGCGGCATTTTATATTGATGACTGGATGCCCATCTGGTAAAGAAAACCTGTGGTAAAAACCAACCTGATGCAATTATTGCGGCTGCAACACCAACCAAAATCTTTGAGTCTGTTAATATAAGGATGAAAACTGGCATAACGAAATGCCTATCCCGGAAAGCTTCAGAAAAATGAAAAAAAATGCCATTTAGAACACCAAGAGTAAAATTCCTTTTTGAAAATTCAGCTGAGGAGCTGTTCTGTGGTTCCAATATCTTTTCTCTTTCTAATATTGTATGAATCTTGTTTTAAAAGATTATTTTAGTGACAGTTTATTATAAAGTAATCGTGATTTTCTCTTGTCTATTTTTGCCTGGATTGGATCTGAGGGATTCTCCTCATTAAGTACTTTCTTTAATTCAATTTTTGCCTTCTCATCCTGCTTAAGTTCAATATATGTCAAAGCTAATTCATAATGAGTTAGAGTATCATTAGGTTTTAACTTTATTGCAATTAGCAATTCCTTAACTGACTTCTCTTTGGATCCACCTTTGAATCCTGGAATCTTTCTGTATAGAACTCCAAGAACATGATGAGCACCATTATGGTTAGGATTTAACTCCACAGTTTTTTTCATCATTTTTTTAATCGGATCTATAAGAAATAATGATTTTAAAACTCCCTTTGTATTACCTATCATACCCATCGATACTCCTGACCAGTAATAAACATCAGGATTTTTGGGTTCCTTGGCAATTCCTTTTTCTGCCCATTCCTGAGCTGTTTCAAATAAGGTGACTTTCTTGCTCTTCTCTTTTGCCAATTTACCTTTCCAATAATGATACCTTGAAATCCGCCAATAAACTTCACCGTCATTTGGATTCGACTTAAGAAGTTCATTTAATTTAGTGTAATATAACTCAAGGTTATCCCCTTCATCACGGGAGAAATATAAAGCATCTATTTCTTTAAAAGGGTCAACCTTTTCAGGTTCGTCACCAGCAAAAATTAAAACTGGAAATAAGAAAATAAAAAGTAATGAAATAACTAGAATCTTTCGCATCTTATATCCTCCTTTTTTAAAAATTATAGCATATTAAAGTTGAAAAGTCAATTTTTTTATGATATAATAAGCAAAAAGGTGAACAAATGGAATCACAAATTATTAAAGGTAAAGCAATTGCAAAGGAAATTCGTCTTAAATTAAAGAAAGAATTCGATATGTTCTTAGAGAATAACATAACTCTTAAGGTTGCTGTAATTTATTTCGGGAGCGATCCTTCCGCAGAAAGCTACATTAAATCAAAGGAAAAGACATTTTCAAAAGTAGGGGTGGAGATTGAGAAATTTAATTTCGATTTGGATGTGGAGTTTACTGATGTGAAAGATAAAATCGAACTACTGAATAACAATGATGATTTTGTCGGTATCATGATTGAAATGCCAATACCTGAACATATTGATAAATTTAAATTATTTAATCTATTAAACCCGGGAAAGGATATTGATTGCTTGACTCCATTTAATTACGGCAAACTTTTTTTAAATGACGAAATTGTAGTACCTGCTACTGCGGCTGCGGTCCTTGAAATTTTGAAGCAGACAGGGATTGAAATTAAAGGCAAGAATATTACAATAATTGGTAGATCCAATATCGTCGGGAAGCCTCTTGCAATTCTATTAATTAAAGAACATGCAACGATTACAGTTTGTCATACAAAAACTAAGAATGTGAAAGAGCATTCAAGAAATGCTGATATCCTGATTACATCTGCAGGAAAAGCAAACCTGGTAAACTCAGACTACATTACAGCGAATTCAATTGTTATCGATGTCGGGATCAATTTTTTTGAAGGTAAACTCTGTGGTGATGTAAATTATAACGATGTTCTTAATAAGGTGAAAATGATTACTCCGGTTCCCGGGGGAGTTGGTCCTGTTACTTCGGCTTGCCTTCTGAAAAACCTTCTAAATCTTTTAAAGGATAAGATGAAATGAAAAATAACCTCTCTGCAATTATTCTCTCTGCAGGAGAATCATCGAGAATGGGCTCACCAAAAGCACTTTTGAAAATTGGTGAAACAACATTCCTCGAGAAAATCTATAAGAATCTACTTATATGTCACTTTCATGAAATAATCGTTCTTCTTGGAAAAGATAATGATAAGATAAAATTAAAATTTGAGAAACTACTGGTTAAGTTTATTGTAAATGAGTCATATAAACAAGGCCAGTTATCTTCAATTATTAAAGCTTTAGATTCTGTGAAAGAAGAATCTGAAGGTATATTTCTAACCCTCGTTGATATGCCACTGGTTCAAAGTGAGACAATGAAAATCTTGATTGAGGAATGGAATTCAAATAAAGATAAAATAATAATCCCAGAATATGAAAATAGGGGAGGTCATCCTGTTATCTTTCCTAAAAAGTTTTTCCCGGAACTTAGAGCTGCTCCACTCGAGGAAGGTGCAAGGTTTGTAGTTTATAATAATAAAGATAAAGTAATCAGAGTCCCTGTTAAGGATATCGGAATTAGAAAAGATTTTGATTATCCTAAAGACCTCGATGAATTAGATTTGTAAAGGATATAATTATGACGGATAAAATTTTAAAAGAAATCACAAAGAACCTTAACGATGGAATTGAATTTGTTGTTGCAACAATTATAAAAGCCGAAAGATCAACTCCTGCAAAAATCGGTGCTAAAATGATTGTTTTTATGGATGAATCAATTAAAGGCACAATTGGTGGCGGGGGAATTGAACATCTTGCTATTAAAGATGCATTGAAATATCTGAAGAAGGGAGAGTCAATTACAAAACATTATGATTTAACCCCTAAAAATAATGAAATGAATTCATCAGCAATCGGTATGCTTTGTGGTGGATGGGTGGAAATATTCTTTGAAGTCCATAAATCAGAATCGAATATTATTGTTTTTGGAGGAGGACATATCGCTCTGGCAATTTCAAAATTCTTGAATATCCTGGACTTGAATTTTTCAATCATCGATGATAGAAAAGAATTTGCAAATAAACAAAGATTTCCTAGTGCAAAAAATATTTATCACAAGAATTATAATAAGATTTCTCTTGATGAAATTGTAAATAAAAATTCCTTCATCGTTATTATTACACATGGACATAAAAACGATCTAATCTGTCTGGAAAAATCAATTAAATCTAATGCAAAATATATTGGTATGATTGGCTCAAAGACTAAAATCGCAGCAACATTTAAAAAATTAAATGAAAAAAATATCCATCCTGAAAAGGATCCGAGAGTCCATTCACCAATTGGTTTAAAAATCGGGGGTGATTCACCTGAAGAAATAGCTATCAGCATCATTGCAGAAATACTAACTATCAAAAACCGTAGAGGAGGGACGGTGCTCCCATTTTGTCCCATTTAGCTCTTTAAATTGCACTATATTGGAGTAGTGTAGATGGGGAAGCGTCCTTCACTAACCCAAAACGTGAAGGAGATTCATTATGAATAGAAAAGCAAGGCTTGACCTACCAAATTATTTTTACCATATTATTTGTAGAGGTCAAAGAAAACAACCACTTTATTTCTCTCAAAAAGATTTTTTTATTTTTCTAAAATTCCTAAAAGAACTTCTTAATGAGACAGATATAAAATTATATTCATTCTGTTTATTAAGAAATCATTTCCATCTTCTTGTTTACAGGACAAAAGATTCTTTAGGTAAATTCATGCATTTGTTAAATACAAGATATGCAAATTATTTCAATGGGAAATATAAAAGAGTTGGTTATGTATACCAAAATCGTTTTAAGTCATTTATTATATTAAATGAGAGCTATCTTATAAATGTCCTTTTTTATATCCATAATAATCCGGTAAAAGCTGGAATTGTAAAAAGAGAGGAAGATTACAAATTTTCAAGTGCAAGATTTTATCATGGTGATTCAAATACTTTTATTCCACTCAAGAAAATACCGATATTTGCAAAAAAGAACGGAGTGAAACTATATAAAAAAATGTTGAGTGAAACAAAATTTGAAATCCCAATATTTAAAGATGGAATCGGAACAGAAGATGAATATAAGGAATTAGAGAAGCGTAAAAAGGGAAGAGAAAAAGGATATATTATTAATAAGCGGAAAAACTTTGAGATATCATCTGATATTAAAACTGAATTTGAAATAATTTTTAAAACTTTGGAGTATTCGAAGAAAGATATTCATCAATTTCGATTAAAAATCTTCCCTAAAAAAGTTAGAGATAAAATTGTTCTTTATCTATTTAAAAAAGGGTTTAATCAAGCTCAAATTGCCCGGTTTTTTTGTATCAATAAAGCAACAGTGTCAAGAATAATAAAAAAGGAGAAAATGAAGTAAACATAATACTGCAACAAAATGCAACCCCCGTTCCTCTATTACTTTCTCATTATATTACATTCTTTAAGCAGTGCTTACAGAATTCGGGAAGGTCTCCTTTTGCTAATTTGTACTTAAGGTTGAATGCATCTTTTGAATTCCAAATTTTTTTCAAAGTATTTTTATTAATATTACCCAAATAAATTTGAGGATGAAAAAAGTTTTCTTTATTAAGAAAGTAAAACTTTCTTTTATATGATAAATAAGTGCAGGGAGAAACATTACCTTGCCAATCAATTATGACCCAACTTAGATAACAATTTTTAACTGGTTTGAATTTTAAATCTGCAATTCTGAAATTCAATTTATCCCGGGTAATAAATTCTCTTATCTGATTGAAAATATTCACATATTTTTCATCGGGTTCTTTTCCATATAAGATTTGAGTAGAATAATATTCCGAATAAGGCTCCAACCCATTAATTATATAACAGTCAATCCCGATCTTTTGAAGTGTACTATATATCTGAATCAGTTCATTTACATTTTCTTTTGATGATACTGTAATTACTCCGATCTCTCTCAAATTACTTTTTGAATTATTCCTTTCCTTAATCAGAGTTTTCAGGTTGTTGATAATGGTATTAAAATCCGCACCTTTTCTGATTCGATTGAATTTTTCCTCCTTAATACTATCAATAGAAATAAAAATTTTATCCAGACCACTTTTAAGAAGCAAGTCAACCATATTTTTATTCAGCAGAATTCCGTTGGTAGTTAAAAAAACCTCAAGGTTAGGATTAATGCCTTTCACATACTGAATTATTTGAAATAATTCCGGGTGGAGAAGAGGTTCACAATTTAAAGATAGAGCTAAACTGGTTAAGTTTTCTAAGTCAGGTCTAAGTCTTTTTATTGTATCAAAACTTATGAACCCGGGATTATGATACCATTCTTTCAATGAACAAAATTGGCAATCGATATTACAATGTCCGGTGATATCCAATTTTATCCCGTATAGTTTGGGTGGAGAGAAATAATATTTTGATTTCAAAAGTAAGTTTTTAAGGCTTGAATTTAAAAAATTCTGATCAACTTTTTTGATTAGTTTTTTAATTGATTTAATAATATACAGCTTCAACCCCCCGTGCATTAATCAATGATTCAGCTTCTGAAGTAAACATAATACTGCAACAAAATGCAACCCCCGTCCCTTCTAATGAATTACAGCTAACTTGAATTTTTTGATAACGGTATTATTATCTTTTGAAACTTTGAGAACAGCTAAATAAGTACCGGATGCAATGTCTTCACCGTGGTCATTTTTCAAGTACCAGATAATCCTATCGTGATATGGATCACCGTTTGAAAATTTGGGTTCAAACTTTTTAACAAGGTCTCCAGAAATATTATAAATTTCACATTCAATTTTAGCATCGGCAGTGAGCATATTAAAGTGAATAGTTTGATAGAGAGTGTTCTTTGCAGGATTAGGAATCACAATTGGTTTGATGCCAAATTGAAATTCTCCTGGTAATTTTTCAAGGTAAATATTTTTTTTAACCGGTGTTGAATTAATTTTTATTGAAACTGTTTTTGGAATATATCCAGCTTTTGAGAATGTAAATTGAAAAGAACCTTTAGGTAATATCCAGTGATATTCTCCGGTGGTTTCATTTGATTTTCTTGGGCTTATCATATTTGTGTCGACAAAGTTATTTGTGACCCTAACCAGCAATGGTAGATTCGTTTCAGCATCATAAACATTACCATATAGCAATGGTCCATTCAATCTTCTGAAATATTCTTTACAACCCTCCCATGCTCTGGAAGAGATGGTATTTATTCTTGATCCCGGGGGGATGAAAGAAGTTGCCAGTTCAATTGTATATGAGAATATCCCATTGTTTCCATATAACCAATCATCGGAATCTCCTGCAGCAGGATAGAATTCTCGGGACGCCAGTGAGGTATAGGTTCCACTGTCAGAATCTCTAATGATTTTTCCTGCTACAGAATCAGAGATTTCACGTAATGTAGAATCATCCGGGGCAACTGAATCATCAGCATAACCAAATGGAAACATAACTACTTCACCATAGGAATGGAATGAAACAGAGATATAGAAATTGCGTTCATTTGCAAGCTTCCGGACTGCTTTTGTTTCAGGTTCAGAAAACGCAGACTCGCCCCGATATATTTCATCTTCAGGATTGGGGCTTGAACCGTCACCTCCCCAGAACCATCCGTAATTTCTATTCGGGTCAACTCCGTCATTATCTGCAACAAAAGAATGATTACCATCGTTATCTCTGCAGTTCTTCCTCCACCATACATTCTCACCATCTAAAACAACTGCATGCCCGTCAGGGTTTAAGATCGGAATAAAGAATATCTCAAAATTATCAACCCAACTTTTTATTTCAGGATCGGTTGAATAACCGTTTATAAGTTCATTCATCATATACAAAACAACTTCAGTTGAAATAGGTTCTCTTGCATGATGAGCTCCTATAAAAAGGAGTTCAGGTTCTTCTTCATCGATAGATGGATTATCTGAAATTTTCAGCATCCAGATTTCTCTGGAACGATAATCAATATGGTAACTCGAGCCTCCAACTGTCTTCTCCCAAGCATCTCCGATATCATATAATTTGCACAAGGTAGAATTATTTAATTCATAATTCTCTAAAATAGTTTGAACTTCATCGTATGTATGATATTCCGGATCAAGCTTACTTCTTAAAGTCTTTTCAGTTTCTAAAATCTCAATTCGATATTCCCAAACCGTACGGAGTTCCTTGAACTTTTCCTGATCCAGAACTAAATCAATATATTCTCCGGGCTTATAAGAGGCAATGTCAGGATTTATTATAAGGATATCCTTGGGAATATCTTTACCGGGTAAATAAATTCTATAAATGTTTTTCTCAGCATAAGTTTGACTGCAAAATAGAAAAGATACTAATATAATTACAGAAATAACTTTTAGTTTCTTCATTATATATACCAAACTCTCTTTTTTAAAGTTATCTAGAAAAATTATACCATAATATATAAATCTTGTCAAGTATTTAAACAAGTTCAAATGTTTAAGTGTTCAATAGTTCAAGTGCTGAAAAAAGTTAAAGTGTGCGAGAGTAGTGATAGTTCAATAGTTCAAGAGTTGAAAAACGAGTTCAAGTGTTCAAGCTGTTGAGATAGTTTAATAGTTCAAATGTTTTATAAAGGCATGCCATGCTCAAGCAACAAAGTTGCTTGAGCAGAGATCAGAGATCAGAGAACGGTTGTTTTAAGATTGCAGTAGAGGTCCAAACCCTGATTAAAGTAAGTAAGTCACCCGTGAGAAACAAAATAGTTCAAATGTTAAGAAAACGGTCAAGTATTATTGAAAAGATTTTAATTTTTTAATTTAAATTCCTTGACATTTATTGATAAAATATGTTAAAATAAAACTTTCAAGAAGGATATAAATTATGAATAAGATATTTGCTAAATCAATATTTCCTGGTTTTACATTAATAGAATTAATGATAGTTGTTGCAATAATTGGCATACTTGCAGCTTTTGGAATACCGAATTTTATCTATGCCAGGAGACGTTCGTTTCTTGCTTCATGTGAAGCTAATTTACGAGGTTGTTCAACCGCGATTACTCTTTATCACACGGACACCAAGACCTGGCCAACAGATCTGAATATTTTGATCAACCATGGTTACCTTGAGAATGCTAAATCGATCCAATGTCCTTTAAATGCTCCTACCGAATATGCATTTACGTTATTCCAGCCTGGTGATTCGGATTATGATAACCTTGGGCGCCTATATGAAATTGAATGCTTAAATACTACTGCCGGGGGCGGTCCGATAAAGCATGTAGGGCGTTCAGGACCGAAGTCCTCAATGAATGTTCTTAAATATGTTTGGGGTCTTGGTATCTTCACCATTGAGAATTGATATTTTCAACTTGACTTATATTGATTTTTATGCTATACTATAATAGATCCTAAAGAAATGCGGGAAATTTTGACAAAGAGGAGGTGAAAAGTAAATGAAAAAAGCAAAAGGTTTTACACTTATCGAGCTGATGATCGTTGTTGCTATTATTGGTATTTTGGCCGCAATCGCAATTCCTAACATGATTTATGCAAGAAGAAAAGCTATCCTTTCTTCATGTTCAGGAAACTTAAGAAATCTTGGTATTGTTGTTACCAACTATTCAACAGATCATAAGGGACATTATCCACAGGATTTGGATTGTTTAGTAGACTTAGGTTACATTGAAGGATTACCACCATGTCCAAATTCCGATGTCGATTATTCCTATCCAGCTCCTGGTTGGGACTCTACTAGTTTTACTATCTTCTGTCCAAACCCCACAAACCATGTCGGTTCTGCCGGTCCTAGAAGTATAACCGCTTCTCTGTATTATGAAGCAGGCAGGGGTGTCACACAGATGGATCAACCATAAAGTTTGATCTTTAAAATTAAATATAATCAATTCGCCCCGTTTATCGGGGCTTTTTTTTTATCAATTTTGGAAACTTAAAATGATTTATATAATTCTCTTTTTATTTGGACTGATAATCGGTAGTTTTCTTAATGTATGTATTTATAGAATTCCAAGAGATGAGTCAATTGCATTCCCCCCTTCAAAATGTCCAAACTGTCAAACCCCTATAAAGTTCTATGATAACATACCTGTTATAAGTTATATTATCTTGGGGGGGAAATGTAGAAAGTGTAGGGAGAAGATTTCTATAATTTACCCTGTAATTGAATTGATAACTGCAATTTTAATCCTATTAGTTTTTATAAAATGGGGATTTACTTTCCAATCAATTATCTCTTTTTTCCTGACAATTTCACTGATCGTTATCTTTTTTATTGATCTTGAACATAAAATTATCCCGGTAAATCCACTTCTTATATTAGTTCCTATTACTTTGTTGTTACTAGATACTATGCTATTTTCTAAAACCGGGATCAAAGTTTTTTTACTCGATTATATTCTTGGAGGGGTGATAGGGTTTTTATTAATTTTTTTAATTAGAATTATTTCAAAACCAATTTTTAAACGCGAGGCAATGGGAATGGGAGATGCTTACCTTTTTCTTTATCTCGGATTATTCTTAGGGTGGCGAAGTCTTCTTTATATCCTTTTTATATCTTCAATTATCGGGGCATTGATCAGCATTATTCTTTTAGTCATTACTAAGTCAAAAGAACGTGAAATTCCTTTCGGACCCTTTATATCAATTGCCAGTTTAATATATCTATTTTTCGAGAAATATATTTTAATAAATCTCAATATTTATCAGGTATTTAATGACTTGATTTTTATCATAAAACATTCGATTTGAATTCCTTTGAGGCTTAAAGAAGTATTTTAAATTAACCCTAGAAATTACCTGTCTTTGGAATAACATTATATGTATAAAATTATTTTTTATTGACATTTAAACAAAAATATGTTAAAATATACCTGTAACAAAAATTATGGAGGTTAATAATGGGTTTATTAGATTTTTTGGGTAGCGGAAAGCCCAAATTAGCCATAGATTTAGGGGCTGATAGTATAAAAATTCTGCAAATGGAAGGAACCCCCGGCAACTATAAACTGAAAAATTTTACGATTGAGTATTTAGAAGAAGGCTTCTTTTCTGAAGGCATGGTACAGGATACATTGAAGGTAGGAGAGAAGATAAAAGATGCCATGGCACAAACGGGCATGAAGGCAAAAGCAATCGTAACAGGAGTTTCCGGCAGGTCAGTAATTATCAAGTTTATAAAGCTTCAAAATAAACCCGATCAGGAATTAGATATAGATATTAAAAATGAAGCCACCACATATATTCCATTTGAGATTTCAGAAGTTGTAATGGACTATGCAAAGTTAGGTGTTGATTCGACTGATCAAGTTGATATTATGATCACTGCAATTAAGAGAGAAGACATTGAGACAATGAATGGTTTTTATAGTTCAATAAATTTAGCTCCCGGAATTGTTGATGTTGCCCCATTAGCAATATTCAATGCTTTGGAAGCCAATTATGATCTTGAGGGAGACAAGTCGTATGCCTTAGTAAATATTGGTTCTTCAATGACTAATTTAATAATGATTGATAAGGGAGTTCCCAAATTTACCAGAGATATTTTTAATGGTGGATTGAACTGCACTAAATTTATTGAGAGAATGAGAAGGTTAGAATTTAAGGATGCGGAGAAATTTAAGAAAGCGCAACGTGAGAATGTTGGTGAATTATATTCAATCATTGGAAATCCTTTAGGAGAGTTAGTTCGAGAAATCAGTGGAACATTTGAATATGTTCAAGGTATGAACTTCAGCCCGTTAAGTAGGATTTATTTATGTGGCGGGAGTGCATTAATTCCTAATTTAAAAGATTATTTTGTAAATCAGTTTGGAATAGAAACAGAATTAATGAATCCGTTTAAGAAGATAGATGTAATTGGGAGTACAATTGATACTCATTATCTTGAAGCGATTGCTCCACAGCTTGCAACAGGCGTAGGTCTTGCAATTAGAACAATAACAGGATAATAAATTTAAGGAGACCTGTATTATGTTAAAAATCAATCTTGCTATTAAAGAAGAAAAGGGGGGGAAAGTACCCCAGGAATGGATAGTAGTAGGTTTTTTCGCTGCTGTAACACTCTTTATTATGATAGGTATTATGTTTAGTAATAATGGCAAACTTAACAAACAGAGGGATGAGATTACGCAGAAGAAAGCCGAGCAGAAAAAACTGGAAGCGATAATTACGCAGATTAACAATCTAAAGAAACAGAAATTGAATCTTGAAAAGAAGAATAAAGTTATTGATGAACTTAACCGCGGTCGGCAAATTTGGCCGAAGATAATGCGAATGTTAGTTGAAACAAAACCTGAACAGTTATGGATTAAAAAAATCGAGGGAAGTTCAAAGCAGATTCAATTGGAAGGAAGTTGTTTTTCACATTTAAATGTTGCTCAATTTATGGAGAACTTAAAGAGTGATTCAATGGTAGCATCTGTTACTCTTAACAAAACCATTTCAGCTGGAGTTAGGAGTACAAGTGGTGGTGAGTTGGTTAATTTCTCATTACAAATTAACCTTAAATAGAAAACAATGGAGATTAGCAATAATGAAGGGTAATTCAAAAATTTATGTTTATGGACTTTTAATCTGTATTGGTATTGCAGCAGGATTTTGGTATTTCCTATTCAGGAATCAAAAATTCGACTATGATAAAGATTTCAATACTCTCAAGGATGTCTCACAAAAGATTAGTGAGGCACGAATCAAGGAGCAGGAGAAGGAGAGTGTTGAGCGTGAGATTGAAGTTTTGAAGATGAAGTTGGAATATGCAAGAGAAAAACTTCCGACAGAAGAAGAGATCGATAAGCTATTAAGAGAGATTCATGATATTGGACTTCAGGCACGAATAAAATTTATTCATTTTGTTCCTGGTAAAAAGGTAAAGCTTTCAGGGCAGGAATATTTTAAGAAACCCATTGAAATGAAAGTTGTAGGACCTTATCATCAGATAGGGATATTTTTAAATAAGATTGGTGGACTCCCTCGAGTGGTTAATGTTCAGAATCTTTCAATGCAGCGAGTTGTGCTTTCGAATAACCAGGGAGTCGAACGAGCTACGATTAAGGCATTCACATATATCTATCCTGACAAACCGGGAGATAAGAAGCCGCCGCCAAAACCAAAACCAAAACCTCATTAATCGGAGTTTTACTAATGAAAAGAAAAATGTCTTTAGTTTTAAGTTTATTCTTACTTATTTCAATTCTGGTTTCTTCAGGCTGTTTATCAGAGCAAACGATCCAAGATACTAAACCAGCTCCTACTGTGATGAAACCAAAACCAACAGACACTACAAAAACGCTGAATATTGAGGATGAGAAATTTATTTATTCACCCGAAGGTGAGAATCCGTTTGAACCGGTAATTACAACCGTTATCAAGATAAATATTGACAAGATTAAGTTAGTCGGTATAATTTGGGAAGAAGGAAATCCCACAGCATTGGTTGAAGATGAGAATAAAGTAGGTTATATGTTACGTGAAGGTGATTTTGTAGATCCTGATAATAACATAAAAGTTGTTTCCATTGACAAGAAATGTATTGTATTTGATATTCGGAAAGATTTATTTCATGTTACAAAGAAGTATTGTTTAAAATAGAGTATAATATATATTAGTTTAGTTATACTAATTACAATTAGAATCAAGGAGGAAGCTGATGAGTAAGAAGCTGAGATTAACAACATTTATAATGCTATTTTTATTACTACTGCTTGTAAATGCTTTTGCCGATGAGAATTCGAATGTTCTTGTTACTGAAGATAAACAGGAAATTACATATGATCCTGGGACTCAGACTATAACTTGTGATATCTTTAATGCAAATATCAAGCATCTACTTCAGTTATTTGCTGATATTCAGCAAATGAATGTTATTTTTTCATCAAGGGTAAAAGGTACGTTTTCAGGTCGATTGATTAATGTTCCGATTAAAGATGCTTTTAAAATAGTATTAGACAGTAATGGACTTGGTACAGAAGAGAGTGAAAATATCATTAGAATAGATACCAAAGCATATTTAAAGGCAGAGAAATCGAAAAAGATGAAAATTCAGGAAACCGAGTTATTAGCAAAAGATACAATTACGAAGACAATCCCTGTGAACTATGGAGATATTACTCAATTGAAAGCAAATGTTTCAAAGGTTCTTACACCGGGGAAGGGCAAGGTTTCTGTGGATTCAAGAACTAATCAGCTAATTGTAACAGATATTCCAGAAAGGTTTGTAGTAATTGAAGAGCTAGTCAGGCGATTAGATGTTCCAATTCCTCAAGTTATGATTGAAGCGAAAGTAGTTCAATTACATAATATAGAAACTTCGCATTTAGGTATCTACTGGACCGGAACAAATGCAGTTAACCCGGTTGCCGACCCTGTTGTTTCAGGTGGTCAATATACCGGTGATGCACCAACTGGGACTATAGCTACAGGTATGTTTCAAATTCAAACAGGTTTTGTTACTGATTACGTTGCACTGGAAGCAACAATTTCTCAGTTAGCTTTTCAGAGTAAGGCGAAGATCTTATCAAATCCAAGAATTGCAACATTAAATAATGAGACAGCAAAAATTAATATAGGTAATAAAATACCTTTAAGAATGCAGTCGGAGGATGGTACACTTACAACGCAATTAACAAATGTTGGTACAGTTATTACTGTTACTCCTCAGATCAATCATGAAAATAAAATAATAATGAAAATTAAACCTGAAGTAAGTTCAATTGCCGGTGCTGTTTCAACGGGACCACTAATTGACACAAACTATGTCGATACAAAGATTATGGTGAATGACGGTGACACTGCAGTTATTGGTGGGTTAGTAAAAAATGAAATAACGAAATCCGAAGTTGCTGTTCCATTTTTTAAAGACTTACCATTTATAGGCAAGTTATTTAAAACAAATGATAAAAATAGAGATAGGATTGAAATATTAGTCTTTGTTACACCTAGAATAATTAGAAATTATGAATAAATCAGGAGGGCAATATGTCCAGGAAAAAGATTAATTTAAAAAGATTAATTATACTGCTGATTGTAGCAGGAGCATTAGGAATCTTCAATCTTGTTTTTGCAGTTTCGGAAGTGAACAATGTCAGTTTTGTCCCCGGTTCAGATGGGGCTTTGATTAACATTTCGATTTCAGGTCCGAAAGATTATTCTGTAAATAAGGTTGGTAGTCTTATAATAATTGATCTCAAGGACTCAGAGAATAATTTTGGGGAGAGAACAATTGCGGGAGACGGCAATATCATCTCAGATATTGTTGTAACGCAATATATGAGGCAGCCTCAGAAACAGGTTAGGATAACTGTTAAATTAACAAGAGATATGCCTTATAATATTTCTAAGTCAAATGGTCAGCTCACAGTTGAGGTTGGCAGTATTGCCGGTCTAAAAGATTCCGGACCATCTCCCACTGCAGAGATTCCTGCAATTTCTGAAGAAGAGATTTTAATTATTGCAACTGAGAAATATATTACTCAGATGACAGATGAAGCTGACGAATTAATGGAAGCGAAGAAATATAAGGAAGCTACTGCGTTGTACAATAAGATTGCTTCCGGAGATTATGAAATTCCAAAGTCTGTAATAAATGATGTAAAAGTAGAATTGGGAATTATATCTCCAAAACCAACTCCACCTCCTCCAGAACCGGAACCAGAACCAGTAATTCCACCTCTTCCAATTCCAGAACCAGAACCTGAAATAGTTATACCGACAATTCCAACTCCACCAATTCCAACTCCACCAGTGCCGACTCCACCAGTTCCAACTCCGGAACCCCCACCAACCCCACCTTCACTTGCTTATTCATCAATTAGTGATATAAATTATTCAAAGATGGGTAACGAAGTTAAATATACAATTAAAACCAGTAAAAAACCTTATTATAATTTCTATCCGAAATCACAAGGAAATGGGCTTATAATAGAGTTAAAGAATTCGTTAAATGCATCCGGGATAAAATCCTTACAAGTAGATAGTGATATAGTTAAGAGTGCATCTGTTTCAGTTGAAGGAGATGACCTTTTAATCTCTTTGGATTTCGGTCCTGATAGCAAATATCAGATTTATCCGGTTGGAGATAATATTGTTTTATCTGTAACAAAGAAGACATTTGAGCCAGTTCCGGTCGCGGAAGTTTATCCAGAACCTACTCCCACACCGGTTTATACTCCTCCTACTCCGGTACCAACAGACGTTCCACCGGAACAAGTTTATCTTGATGATCAATTTAAATCTGAGGGACCTTCATATGCAGAACTATATTCAGGTTATAGAATACCGCCTGAATCTGAAATAACACAGATTGACGTTGATGTTGCAGGAGACGAGTTGATTTCATATTCTGAGATGAAAATAAAAACGGAAGATTTAAGTAAAGATGATTTATTAGTAGAGAAGAGAAAATATAAAGGAATGACTCCAATTTCTATGGAGCTTGAGGGAGCAGATATTAAAAACTTCCTGAGATTGATTTCATATAAAACGAACATCTCAATTTATTCTGATCCAGGTGTATCTGGTCAAGTAACAATTAAATTGAAAGATGTCCCTTGGGAAGTTGCTCTTGATAATATTCTGAAGAATGCAGGATTTACTTATGAATGGCAAGGTGATCATATGATTCGAGTCACTAAATTAGATATCCTTGAAAAAGAGAAAAAATCAGAGCTTGAAGCGAAGAAGTTGAAGGAGGAGATGGAACCGTTAATTACAAGGATTTATACTATTTCATATTCTGATCCTAATTCATTGAAGACTCTAATCAAAGAGCAGCTAACTAAGCGTGGAGAAATAGATGTCAACAAACGTGCAAATAAAATAATAGTTACTGATGTTGCAAAATCATTTAAGAAAGTTGAAAAATTAATTTCAGAACTTGATCTTGAAACTAAACAGGTAAATATCAGTACACGAATTTATCGATTGAATGATATTACTTCTAAAGATATTGGAGTTTATTGGAAAGGGAGTAATACAATTAATCCAGCTGCAAATCCTACCACAACAGCAACAAGTAACTTAGGGCCTAATGTTCCTAGTCAAGGAATTGGTCAGATTGTTATTGCAACTCAATCTCAGATGTATTCTATCGAAGCAGCCATTACTGCATATACATCCACAAACCAGTTGGATCTTGTTACAAGCCCTAATGTTACAACTCTAAATCATGTTCCTGCACAGATTGTTATAGGTCAGATGGTACCTATTACAATGTTAGATAATGCAGGAAATACTGTGACACAATTAACAACAATTGGTACAAAGATTATTGTTACTCCACATATTAATGCTGAAGACTTAATCATTATGAAGATTCATCCGGAGATTAGTGCACTTGCCGGAACAACTGGTGAGGTTAATATTGCAACTAGTGAAGCGGATACAAAGGTCATGGTAAAAGATGGTGATACCGCAATTATTGGTGGATTAACAGAGGTTCGCGAAACTAAGTCAAAGTACTTTATTCCGGGCCTGCATAAAATTCCAATCTTAGGATTATTAACAAAGAACTCAAGTAAAACAATGAGTACCGCGGAAATCTTGATATTTGTAACACCCAGGATTGTAAGACTATAAACGTGAGGTGATCATATTATGCCGAAGTTTTCGTACAAGGGTCTAAAGGGTACAACACAAATTGCAGGTGAGATTGAAGCACCGGATGCTGATTCCCTGAAGAGAAGATTGCAAGCACAGGGTATCCAGGTAGAGGAGATTAAAAAGAAGGGTGCATTGGATATTAATCTTACTCTCCCTACAATTGGTACAGGTGTCAGTCTTAAAGAAGTAACTATCTTTACTAGACAGTTCGCTACAATGATTGATGCTGGTCTTCCATTAGTTCAATGCTTGGATATTCAGGTTAAACAGCTTGAAAATCCTGCTTTCAAAAAAATTATAAAAAAGGTTAAGGAAACAGTCGAGAGTGGAAGTACTTTTGCTAATGCTCTGGGAAAACACCCAAAACTGTTTGATAGACTTTTTGTGCATATGGTTGAAGCAGGAGAAACAGGCGGTGTACTTGAAGTTATTATGGACAGGTTAGCTGTCTATATGGAGAAAGCAGATAAATTAAAACGAAAAATTAAAGGTGCTATGATTTATCCGGTTATTGTTTTCTCCCTGGCGATTATTATTGTTTACGGACTTGTTACATTTGTTGTTCCTGTATTTGCAAAAATGTTTGAAGGTATGGGAAGTAAACTACCTGCAATTACTCAATCGCTATTGGATCTATCTAATTTTTCGAAAAAATACGGTATCTTTATTATTGCCGGTCTGGCAGGGGCAGCGTTTTCTTTTGTAACAGGAAGACAAAAATCGACTAAATTTAAATACATGACCGATAATTTAACGATGCATCTCCCGATATTTGGGCAATTGATTAGGAAAAATGCAGTTGCCAAGTTTACCAGAACACTAGGAACATTGATATCTTCAGGTGTTCCAATTATTGATGCATTAGATATTACTGCAAAAACTTCAGGTAACCTGGTAATTGAAACAGCTGTTTATGAAACTCGTAAATCAATTTCAGAAGGAAAAACTATTTCAGAACCTCTTAAGAAAACAAAAGTTTTCCCTTCAATGGTTATTCAGATGATTGATGTTGGTGAACAGTCCGGAGCTTTAGATCAGATGCTTGAAAAAATCGCAGAATTCTATGAAGCTGAAGTTGATGATCAGGTTGATAACTTAACCGCCATGATGGAACCGATAATTATCGTTTTCCTCGGCACAAGTATTGGATATATCGTTATCGCAATGTTTATGCCGATATTAACAATGGCTAGTAATTTATAAAATATTTCAAATTATTGTGGCGGTCATTTCAAAAAGAGTGACCGCCATTTTTTTTGTTTGAATAATTATGCAAAATATAAAAAAAGAAAAAATACTAAGAATACTTCTCTACACTTTTTTAACCATTATATTCATCATTCCATTTTTGAATACTGCTTCTAATGTAATTTTGAAATTTCAAATTACTTTTATCTTCGCCGCGATAATGATTGTAATGCTTGCATTTTATAAGTTCTGGAAGTTAACACCATTTAGAAAAATTATTAATTACTTCATTGCTTTTATATTATTGAATATTTTATTTATTCCATTCTCTATCAATATCTCTAATTCAATAAGAACAATATTCTTCTTCTCTTCATACTTGATGGTGTTCTGTATCTCAATCTTCTTTACTATAAACTTTAAAGAAGATAAAACAATAAGAAAAATTATCAAAAATGCACTCTATCTCCTGTTATTTATTGTAGCATTAAAAGCAATAACACAGTTCTTTTTTGAATTTGATTATATGTTAAAAAATATTAATGAACTGAGTATTCCTGCTGATAAACTTAATGATTATAAATTAAGATTGATGGATAAAAGGGTATTCTCATTCTTTCTTTACTCAAATATCTTTGGAGGTTTTCTTAATCTCTTGATTCCATTAGTCTTTGGTGTTATTATAATTAGATCTAAAAATAAAAAAAATAAAGTAGAAACGATTATTTCAATTTTAATTATCATAACTTCTGTTATTGCAATGTTATTAACAAGGTCAATTGGTGTTATATTGTCGATATCCTTAACTATAATAATTATATTCTTCTTAATTAAAAAAGGTTTAAACATAAAAACAATAAAATATGCTTATATCTCAATTTTCACAATGCTTTTATTAATCTTAGTACTGCTCTTCACAAGAAGAAATGATTTAACAGATGTACTTAGTTACACTAATCCGGTTATTATGAGATATTATAACTGGGTTGCAGGATTAAATATCTTCTTCACATACCCCTTAACCGGAATAGGGTTAGGTAACTTCGGGGATATATATCCACGATTTATGATTAAAGGACATACTCAATATGTTCACAATACTTACATTCAGATCCTACTTGAATCCGGAATCATGCCCTTTATCTTCTTAGGGCTGAGCTCATGGGAATTCATTAAAGCAGCATACCGGAGTATTAATAAAGTGAACCCTCTTTATGACTTTAGCCTATATCTATTTGCCGCAATATTTACTTTTATATTACATAATACAGTGGATTTTTCCTTCTATACTTACTCAACGGGCATCACTTTTTCTGTTCTTGCCGGCATTCTCCTTGGTATAAACCATGAAAAACACATATACCATTAAGTATACCGCCATCATAAAAAAATATAAATATATACGCAACGGTATAATTATATAATTAGAGAAAGCTGAATAAGGTGAGTTGAATCCTTCAACAGAGACGACAAAGAAATGATGGTTTAAATAAATGGCTTTCTCTATAAAACGATTGTTTCCGCGCCCAGATACCCTAACGAAGTGCGTGGTTCTGGGTCTACTCTCTGATATCTGCTTTCTGTTATATACAGCGAAGCTTTATGCTCTTTGATCTAGGTGAGGCTAACAGAGTTAACCGTTATGGTCTCAATATAAAAATTATTTTTAAATTTTATATTATAGGTTTTTCTCCATTTTAGTTGGTTGAAATTCCAGTGAAAGTCTGCTTAGTCTTTAATACAAAGCACTTTGTATTTTTGATTGAATACATATTTCATTTTCATTAACGTTTAAAAATTCTTTATTTAGGATTTTTGCTTATAATTTTCTATTTTTCTTTTTTATTGTTTTTTCTCTGCGTCCTCTGCGCCCTCTGCGGTGAAATTTGCATTCAATCAAATCTTTAAGCAACAAATGCTCTAAACGATTATAAACAATATCAATGGTGAGAATTTTTTCTTTTGTTTTTATCTTTTTATCGTATGGGTGTTTTATTTCCTATGGTCAGAGCGACCAGCCGGTAGCCCCTACTGGACATTCCAAACATCCTTTTTTTATTGTTCTCCGTGTTCGGAGTTTACCCCGCTTTTTCGGGGCGGTGAAATATGCATTAGATCGAATCTTTAAGCAACAGATGCTCCAAACAATTATAAACAATATAAATAAGTCAATTACATGTCTTTTTAAAGTCCATGTCTATTTTTTCCCTTTTTTTTTGTTTTTTAAGTTCTCGTTAGTTCCCTGTTAATATTTTTCCAAATAATATTTTTCTATTGATATCTTTCGTCTATTTATGATATAATAAGGTTAAGTAATGGAGAATGAATATGAAAAACAAAACTATAACTCTTATCTTGATATTTTTAATGTTGTCCATAAATTGCTTTTCCGGAGATGATAAAGGCTATGTCACCGGTCATGAATTGAAATTGATGATCAAAGTAAATATCTGGGGAGAAGTTAGAAATCCAGGTGAATTCCTGGTTGAAGACGGAGCTGATTTAATCAGTTTGATTTCTATCGCAGGCGGACCTACCAATTATGCTAATCTACGAAAAGTAAAACTTATTCGAAATGTCGATGGTAAAAAAACTCTAATAAAGATAAATATAAAAAAGTATACTGATTCCTCAGAGAAAATTGAAATACCTACACTCCTTCCCGGAGATGTTATAATAATCCCAAAGAGTATAAGAGCTGATTGGAATATGATCATTCAGGTTATCTCCCAGATAGCTATTATTTTGAATGTGATATATGTAATTAAACGCGATTAATTTCGGTTAACTCCGTTAACCTTATAGAGAAAAGCTTTGCTTCTCGCTGCATTTATAATTTATGATTGATAATTATTAATTGATAAACCGATTTCTCTATCGTTTGTTAATCCCTTCCTTTGATAATTTTATATTCCTTTCTTTTTATATTTAAAAAAGCTCTCGTTAGTTTTTTAATAGGGAACCCTACGTGGTTCCTTACTCTTAAGCTCTCCCGATACG
>DAOVMD010000371.1 GCA_030630935.1 Candidatus Mcinerneyibacteriota bacterium
ATGGACTTCATTTAATTAATGAAGTTTCACGAAAAAGCAAAGACATTTTTAAAGAATTTTCTATTCCTATTCCGGGTAAATAAAAACATAGTTATAATTTTTCGGGATTTTAGGTTACAGCATAAGGTGTCTTATTATTTATTAAGTTTATTTATGAAGCTTTTGTTTTGCAGTAATTAAAGATTTACTTATTATTTTACATAATTCCTCACATTCTAATATAGTGCTTTTTAACTTTTTTGATTGAACTCCTGCATAATCAAGAAGCTTTAACCAATATAATGTCTCTCGAAGTTCTTTGAAAACAATATGAAGTTTATGAATAAAATCCTTCCTACTTTCACCACAAGATGCTTCCTCATAATTTGCACCTGCCGAGGTTCCAGATTTTAATAATTGATTGCTGATATGTTTTAATGCAAAATTATTATTTTGATTCTTTGTCAAGTTTACTATTTCAAAACTAAAGTTTAGAAATCTTTCTGATAAGTCTTTAGTACCCTTCATAAGCCCCCTTTGATTTTTAAAAATATTTTAACATACCTCTTTGTACTTGAAAAATTCTTTCTATTTATTTTTACATATTACAAGAGATCTTTTGGCTGGCTTAATTAATTCTTCCAATAATATACTAACATATTAAACGTTATTTGTCAAATGTTTTTCATTCTTCATTGTTCACTCTTCATTTTTACTTGTGCATCGCAGCGAAGAAAGATCTAGCTTGCGTTAAGCGAAGAGGAACTATTTATTCGTTAATTGTTTTGAAAATTTGGACACGATGATTCATGGCATCACAGACATAAATAAAATTTCCAAATACTCTAATTCCAATGGGCATGTCTATTTCTTTTGGAGCTGCACCTGAGATACCCCACATGGTAATAAAAGAACCTGAACTGTTGAATACACTAATTTTATCAGTCTCTGCATCTGTTACATAAACATAACCTTTTTCATCAACTGCAATTCCCATCGGACCCAAGAACTCACCTTCCTGTGTCCCTTCAGATCCCCATTTACAAATAAAGTTAAAATCTGAATCAAATTTCTGAATCCTGTGATTACCACTATCTACTATATAAATATATCCAGCATCGTCAATTGCGATTCCACGTGGGCCATTGAATCGGCCATTCCCGGTTCCTTCAGTTCCGAATTTACCGAGAAATACACCTGAAGCCGCGAACTTCTGAACCCGGTTATTCCAGGAATCAGTTACATAAACAGCATTATTTTTATCAATTGCAATATATTTCGGGCTCCAGAACTGACCATCTGCCGTACCAAAGGTCCCCCACTTTCGCAAAAAGTTTCCGTTTGAATCAAATTTATGTACCCTTGTATATACATAATTCACTACGTAAATATTATCATTCTTATCAACTGCAATACCCTTAGGGTAGGAGAACTGGTCATTACCGGGACCTAAACTGCCCCAGGTCATGACAAAATTACCGCTCGAATCAAACTTCTGAACCCGGCATCCTTCACTATCAACTATATAAATATTTCCCTGTGAATCTTTTGTAAGATCAAAAGTATATTGAAACTACCCGTCACCTGTACCGGCTTCACCTATTGAAGTGATCCACTTTGCTGACCAGAGCGATTCTAAAACAGGTTCAAATGTATCAAGGTAAACAACACAGGATGATACGAAAACAATTAAAACCAAACACGAAATTAAAAATAACTTCTTCATACTGAACTCCTTTTTATAGAAAGATAGTTTAACATACTTTAATATATAATTCAAGAAAAACGATAGCTGCGCTATCGCTTGCAATGAAAAAGTAACAATGAAGAATTAACCACAGAACCACGTAGGGTTCGTGGCGCATAAAGGATTTTGCTTTACATATTATGATGCAGTAGGGGCAACCGAGTCGACTCGAAGAGACTTGTATTTGGCTTATTAATATTATTTTTATTTATTTTAATATTATGCTCTTTCCTACCAGTCCTGGAAGGACTGATGATAGTAGCCCAGCAATTCATTGCTGGGTTATAATGTAAAAATACCGATCAGTCCCGTAGGGACTGTTGTTCGGTTAAAGGAATTTATTCCTGTGAATAATTATAAGAACAGGTTATGTTTAAAATATATTAATAGAATATTTGTATTGTTCAGTAGGGGGCGAAGGGCCTTCGCCCTGATTAAAAGAACTTAATCCTCCCCTTTGAATATATTAAGTCTTAACGGGATACTTAGTTCATACGGTAAGGGCCTTCGCCCCTACTGCTTTTACTCATATCTTGTTGAGATAATAAAATAGAGTACCTTTATAAAAACAATTTAATTATTAAACTTATTTAAAACCTTGCTTAAATATTTTTATATGATCATTATCGACTTCATCAACAACATAGATTGAAAGGTTATCATCTACGAAGAGTCCGAAAATCTGCTGGAATTGATTGTTCGCGGTTCCAGGTTCTCCGAATGTAATAACATTAGTACCGTCAGGTCTCATTTTCTGAACACGGTCATTGTTTGAGTCTGAAACGTAAAGGTAACCAATCTTATCAATAAAGACATTTGTTGGATCGGTGAATTCCCCGACTTCAGTACCAAGTCCGCCTATCTTGTACAGAAATTTTCCGGAAGCATCAAAGACCTGGATATCGTCCCGATTAAAATCAGAGACAAAAATTCTACCGAATTGGTCAACTGCAACTCCACAGGTCTGAATGAACTCTCCATTCCCGGTTCCAGAAGTTCCCCCGATTTCCAACAGGAAGTTTCCATTCTTATCCCAAACCACAACATTATTTGAATCCGTTCCTGCGACATAAATTTTACCGGAATCATCGACTGTAATTCCAGTCGGGTTCTCAATATGAGCATCACTGATCTTCATTAAAAAAGTGCCGGTATTACTGAATTTGGTTACATGATTAGCCCCGAAATAACTGGTAACGTAAACATTCCCATTCTTATCCAAGGCAATCCCACAAGGATTATTTAATTCACCATCCCCAGTTCCGGGGCTCCCGATGATCCTTACATAATTACCATCGGAATCCAAAACTACTACCCGGTCAAAGGTATCTGTAATATACATCCGACCGGCATTATCAACTGCAATATCATTGGCAGTACCAATTATTTGACTATCATAAACACCATCCCCAGTCGACATATAAAATGCAACGGTATTTGTAAACGACTTTAAGACCGGTTCAAATACATCGGGCTTAACACAGGAAACAGAGAATAAAAGAACCACCATTAAAGATAGTAATGTAAGCTTCTTCATAAGTACCTCCAGTTTTAATTTAACACCATTAATTATTATTATAACCCGAATAAACAAGTTTGTCAAGAAAAAACAGCTTCGCACAGCTCAGCATTTATGATTTATGATTGATAATTATTAATTGATAAACCGTTTTTTCTAACGTTTATTAATCCTTGCATTCGAGGTTTTTATTCTCTTTGTTTTTTTTCTTTTAATGTTATTATCTTCAATCATGGTCAAGGCCAAACTGGGGTGCAAGCACCCTTTCTGATTTCTGACTGAATGGTAGTACTTTGAAAAGTATAATAATTAAATAGTTGTAAACCTAATCATGTCACCAAATAATAAGCCCTGCTTGCAGGACCAAACTGGAATGTGATGATGTTAATACTTCTATATAATTCCATGTATTATAAATACGCATAAGCAAAGGG
>DAOVMD010000302.1 GCA_030630935.1 Candidatus Mcinerneyibacteriota bacterium
AGAATAATGAAATTTGGTGTAATAATTTTTCCGGGTTCAAACTGTGACAGAGATACAGTTAGCGCATTAGAAAACATTTCAGGTTCCTCGGTTGAGATAATCTGGCATAAGGCAACTGTCCTTCCGAAAGTTGATTGTATAGTTTTACCTGGCGGATTTTCTTATGGTGATTACCTTCGTGCCGGTGCAATCGCACGGTTCTCTCCCGTTATGCAGGCGGTAGTTGAGTATGCAAATTCCGCCGGTTCAGTTGTCGGGATCTGTAATGGATTCCAGATTCTAATGGAAGCGGGTTTATTACCCGGAGCAATGCTGGTTAACAGGCACTTAAGATTTATTTCAAAAATGTCAATTATGAAGGTTGTTAATTACACCACAAAATATACGAATCAATATCATGAGAACCAGGTTATCCGCATGCCAATTGCGCATTATGAAGGGAATTATTATACAGACCCGGAAACTTTGGAGAGATTGAAATCGGAGAACAGGATTGTGTTCAGGTATTGTGACGAGAACGGAGATTGCACTGATGAAGCCAATCCGAACGGAGCATTATTTAATATTGCAGGGATAATAAATTCTGGTGGTAATGTCCTTGGAATGATGCCGCATTTTGAAAGAGCGGCTGAATCAATCCTTGGCTCTGCGGATGGTAAGCACTTGATCCTTTCAATTATGGAGAGTTTAAATGATAAATGATCAGATGGAGACTAATCTCCAAATAGCAATTGAACATGGTCTTACAGAAAAAGAATATAATTTAATTATTGAGAAATTAGGCAGAACTCCAAACTATATTGAACTTGGAATATTCTCAGTTATGTGGTCGGAGCACTGCAGTTATAAAAGTTCCCGGGTTCACCTGAAGAAATTTCAAGTTGAATCCAAGCATGTCCTTGAAGGCCCGGGAGAGAATGCCGGGATCATTGATATTGGAGATGGTCTGGTTTTAGGAATGAAGATTGAGTCTCATAATCATCCATCAGCAATTGACCCGTATGAAGGCGCAGCAACCGGTGTTGGCGGGATTCTCAGGGATATTTTTACGATGGGTTTGAGGCCTGTTGCGAACCTGAACTCATTGAGATTCGGTAATCTCGATAATCCAAGGTCAAGATATCTTTTTAAACATGTAGTTGAAGGGATTGCAGGATACGGAAATTGTACAGGGATCCCAACGATTGCAGGGGAAGTTTATTTTGATGAAAGCTACCAGACTAATTGTCTAGTGAACGCAATGGCAGTTGGGATAGGGAAGCGTGATAAGATTGTTAAAGGAATCGCATCAGGTGATGGGAACCCGGTTATTTATATCGGGTCAAAGACAGGTCGGGACGGGATACACGGTGCAACATTTGCATCGGAAGAGCTCTCGGATAATTCAGAGTCAAAACGGAGCTCGGTCCAGATTGCAGACCCGTTCACTGAGAAACTTCTGATTGAAGCGTGTATGGAATTGGTCGATAGTGGTGTTGTGGTCGGGATGCAGGACATGGGTGCGGCAGGCTTGACAAGTTCATCAGTTGAGATGTCTTCCAGGGGCGGGAGCGGTCTTGAAATTGATCTTGATGAAGTTCCGATTAGGGAAGGGAACATGTCGGGTTATGAGATCATGCTATCCGAGTCACAGGAACGTATGCTGGTAATTGTGGAGAAGGGTAAAGAACAAATTGCCCGGGATATCCTGAAGAAGTGGGACCTTGAGTTTTCAATAATCGGTAAAGTAATTCCCGGTGATAGATTGAAATTAAAATTTAAAGGTAATCAAATCTGTGATATCCCTGTCAAGGGCGTCACTGATGATGCCCCGAAATATAACCGGGAATTTAAAAAGCTCGAGCTCGAGAAGAAGGATTTTATTTTAATAGAACAACTGAAGATTGATCTTCAGGATATGATGCTTAAGGTTATAAGCTCTCCAACCGTTGCTTCAAAAAGATGGGTATTTGAACAGTATGATTACTGGGTCGGAACCGATACAATTATCAGGCCGGGGAAAGATGCCGCGGTGATGAGAATTAAAGGTAAAGACCAGGGATATGCTTTGACAGTCGATGGTAATTCCAGGTATTGTAAAGTTGACCCGTATCTTGGCGGGATACTATGTGTAATTGAAGCTGCTGCAAATATTACAGCATCAGGTGCGGTGCCGTTAGCAGTAACAGATTGTTTGAACTTTGGAAACCCCGAGATACCCGAGAGATTTTATGAGTTTGTGAAAGTTGTGGACGGGATTGCCGATTCAACAAAGTTCTTCGATACCCCGGTGATTAGCGGGAACGTATCCTTCTATAACGAATCCGAAGCCGGGTCGGTTGCTCCAACTCCAGTGATTGGAATGGTCGGGATAATCAGGGATATGAAAAAACTGAAACCGCAGAAAATTGAAGACGGGACGACTTGTCTAATGTTAACTTACGGTTCTGAAGCATTCCTTGCAGGGTCACAGCTTGAAAAGGAACTGGGTCAGGAATTTAAACCGGATATCCCAAATATTAGTCTGGAAAAATTTAAATCATTAATGGAATCAATTACAAAGATCAGAGACGAAGGTTTTATCAGGTTCATTACAGATGTTTCAGACGGTGGTTTAATAACTGCAGTCCTGGAAAGTTTATTTAACTTTGAACTTGGTTTTGAATTTGATATAGACAAAAATAAAAACGATGATATCAAATATTTATTCGGTGAGCTCCCGGGACGATTCCTGATCTTTGAGAAGAACGATAAAACAGATGCCTTAATTACAGCTTTGAAAAAGAATAATGTGGGATTTTCTGTAGTAGGAAAAATTGTTCAGGGACGAAACATTAAATTTGGTGATAAGATTAATTATAGTATTGATTTGGTTAAGCAGGAATTTCAAAATCGAATTCCCGAATTAATGAATATTACAATTTAGGAGGTTCAATGTTCAAGCACGAATGCGGAGTAATCGGGATAGTTTCAAACTTAAAAAATATTTCATACGACTTATACTTTGGTTTAAGAAGTCTGCAGCATCGTGGTCAGGAGAGTGCGGGGATTTCGGTCTTTAACGTTAAGAGAACGATGACACATAAAGGTATGGGTCTGGTTGATGAAGTCTTTAATAAAAAAGATATGAAAAATCTGAAGGGCTTCAAGGGAATAGGGCATGTCAGGTATTCAACGACAGGGAAGTCTAATGTCGAAAATGCTCAGCCGATTTTTGCGAGAACTTGCCTTGGTGATTTTTCCCTCGTGCATAATGGAAATATTGTAAACTATCGAAAATTACGAAAGAAACTTGAAAGCCGTGGAGCAATTTTTCTCAGTGATAGTGATTCTGAATTAATCCTTCATCTCCTTGCATTTTCAGGTCAAAAGGATTTGATATCCGCATTGAAGGAAGTTTTAAATAAAGTCAAGGGCGCGTTTTCATTTATTATAATGACTCCTGATTTCATGCTTGGAGTCCGTGACCCTCACGGTTTCAGACCGCTTGTATTGGGTGAGAATTCCTTCGGGCATATTCTTGCGTCGGAGTCCTGTGCAATTTCATTATTAAAAGGGAAGATCATTCGTGAAGTTAAACCGGGGGAAGTAGTTGTAATTGATAATAAGAGACATACAAATTCGTTTTATTTTGCATCACCAAAACCGGCAATGTGTGTATTTGAATTTATTTATTTTGCACGGCCTGACAGCTATGTATTTGGTCAGAATGTTCACCAGTTCCGGGTGCGGTTAGGTGAGAAGTTAGCCGATGAAACCAATATTGATGCGGATAGAATAATTCCAATTCCGGATTCGGGGATAAGTGCGAGTTTAGGGTTTTCCAGGAAATCAGGAATACCGTATGATCGCGGGTTGATCAGGGATCATTATACGGGAAGGACTTTTATCGTTCCATCACCACAAGACCGGAAGTTTAAGGTCAGGATGAAACTTAATCCGATTAAGTCTTCCATTGAAGGTAAGAAGATAGTTCTCCTCGACGATTCAATTGTACGGGGAACAACTTCAAAGATTATTGTTGAATTAGTCAGGGAACATAAACCTACGAGTATTTCTTTTCTCACTGCATCACCCCCGATCAGGTATCCGTGTTATTACGGGATTGACACTCCTACCCGGCGTGAATTAATTGCGGCACAAAAAACAATCGAAGAGATTAAGAAACATTTAAATGTTGATAAACTTCATTACTTGACGATCGAAGGATTAAAAGAAGTTATTGGAAAGAAATGTGATAATTTTTGTTTTGCCTGCTTTACAGGTAAGTATCCTGTAAAGATCTCCGGAGGTGGTAAGAAAAAAGATTCACGACTCGCAGAGACTAAACAGATAAAATTATTTTAGGAGATAGAATGGATTATAAAAAAGCGGGTGTTGATTTAAAGTTTGCAGATGAGATACCCGGAATAATTAATCGATTAAAAACAAAATATAAAGCGAAGGGAATATCTGACCTTAGCGGTTTTGGCGGGTGTTATAATTTAAATTTTATTAAAGACGGTAACCAG
>DAOVMD010000178.1 GCA_030630935.1 Candidatus Mcinerneyibacteriota bacterium
AAGTGAATTCGGGATAAACTCCACGTATCGGGAGACTTTAAATAGACTTGTAATAGACTTACTTATGTGGGTTGTTTTTGTTTAGAGCTTTTGATGCTATTATCTTCAATCAGGGTCAAGGTCAAACTGACCTTGACTGAAGGGTAGTACTTTGATAAGTATTACAATTAGCCATAACAATGGGGTTTTACCCCCTTAAGGATACGATTGAATGTTTTTTTACATGAAGGATATTTGAAATATCAGTAGGGGCGACCGGCCGGGCGCCCTTATCGTTTGAAATAAGTATCCCGTAAGATTCAATATGTTCGACATGAGAGAACTATGAAAACAATAAAAATAGTGGTCTCCTTTTATCTTGCTAATAACCACCAGTGATTATTTACTTGATTTTCGATGGAGCTTGTAGTATAATTAAATGTGAATTATTTTAATTGGAGGTGTTTTATGAGACGGAAGTATTTTTATCTGATTAGGGTGATTGTTTTTATTTGTTTTTGTGCATCTCTTTATTTATCTGCGTGTACTTCTGTTCCTGTACTGGAAGAGGTCGATTTTTCAGGAAAGGAATCAGGGGTATATTTAGGATCGTTTGAGTTTTCAAATATGAAATTTTTTGCTAATACAACTGTAATAGATGGGAAGTTGACAAATATTGAGTTATTTGATAAATTGGGTAATAATATCAGTACGAAATACTGGGATTTATTAGAAGAAGTAATTGATAAGCAGACCTGTCATATTGATAATGTTGAGAATAAAGAAACTTATAAAATAATTTTAAGGGCGATTGATGAATCGTTACGAAGTAAACATAATTATGGAAAAATTATGTCCGGCAAATTATATAAAAGAACCCAGGTAATTTACAAATATAGACCCCGTTATCCTGAGGATCTACGGTTATATGGGATTGAAGGTAGAGTAACATTAGGGATAGTAGTGGATAAGAATGGGAAACCAAGCGATATTCATTTGAAAAAATCTTCCGGTTCAGATGAATTAGACGATGTAGCGGTGGAAGCGGGATGGGACTGCCGGTTTTCTCCTATGGTTAAAGCTGGAGAGAAAGTAGAATCAAAAGTTCTCATGCATTATAATTTCATATTAAAAGGTGAAGAACATATAGACGAAGTTCACGATTTGAATGTTTATTAGATAGGGTGCCTGCTTATGACTTATGATTCGTTAATTAAATAAATTGGGATTTCAGATATTTTATTTTAATTTTTCAGATTGAGATTGAGTACGAGACCAAGTATTGTTAGCATTTATTACTGTCTCGATCTGATATCTCGGTCTTGATACTGTTGTTTTCCAGAGGAAACAATGGCGTCCCCAAGGGGAGTCGAACCCCTATTGCCGCCGTGAAAGGGCAGTGTCCTAAACCATTAGACGATGGGGACGTGTGGGATGTAAAATAATGGTGAGCCGCGAAGGATTTGAACCTTCGACCCACGCCTTAAAAGGGCGTTGCTCTACCAGGCTGAGCTAGCGGCCCACAAAAAAAACATTAATGATAAATATAACATAAATAACTTTAAAAGTCAAGTAATTTTCATAAAAACGTTTCTCGATATTCGTTATTTGTTGTTCGTGTTCTTTTTCTTTGAGACTGAGAACGAGACCAAGTCGGTTAACTCTGTTAACCTCACCGAGAGCAGAGAGCAGAGAACAGAGAGCCGAAAACAGATACCATAAAAAGAATTTATTTTAATTTTCTTGTTTAGAGGAGCAAATGTTTTTTAGTAATAAGTGTATAAAAAATATCCAATATTCCAGTAAGAGTAAGAGTTCGAGTTTGAGACGTCATAAATAAAAACTCCCCGTTTAGGGGAGCAAACTCAAACTGATTACTCAAACAGTTGTTTTCCGAAGGGAAACAATGGCTGGGGAGGAAGGATTCGAACCCTCATCGACGGAGCCAGAGTCCGTTGTCTTACCATTGGACGACTCCCCAACATTGAATTGAAAGTAATTATAACAAAAATACTTAATTTTGTCAATAGAAAAAAAACAGTTTCGCCTTGCTCCACATTTTAGATTTATGATTGTTAATTGATAATTGTTTTGCATTAAATATTACAATGCAGTAGTTTAGAACGATATTTCTTAATATAAAACTTTTTAATTATCCTTAATTACCAAATGAATGTAAATTTGTTTCTGCTCTCGGTTCTCTACTTTCAGCTCTCTGCAGCAAAGCTGCAAGTTCTCTTCTCAAGCAACTCTGTTGCTTGAGAATATCTTGACTTATTTTGTTCTTAGTGATATAATCATAATGCAACTTCAAAAAGATAGGTTCAATGGAAAGTTTTATTAAGTTTCCCCAGCAATTTTTTAATAATATTCCTAAACATAATAGCACTTTGGACCAATTTGATGATGGCTTGCAGTTGCTTAAATATTTATTAAGGCTAAGCATTTATTTTAATGAAGTAGAGATTTTAATCTCAACTAATGACTGGTTAAGGGCAAGAAAAATATTAGATAAATCCGAGGAACAATTAAAGAAATCAAAGCACTTCTTAGTTTATCTACCCAGGATAAAGAAATTAAGTGCTTGGGTTCATAATGTTAAGTCGGAATTTTCAGAATCTGAATCCGAGTTAAATCTTGGTTTAATTATAGCCAAGGAACTTCAAAATAAAAAAACCTATTCTGAGTTACTTCTTCATTTGGGTAATTGTTATTTTTATCAGACCAAATATGATAAGGCCCTGGATTGTTATAACCAGGTAAAGGAAATCACCTTAAAAACCATGAAGAATAACCCTGATGATCTTGAGTATTTAAAGTTGCATGCCAGTATTCTAAATAATATCGGGATGATTTACTAAAATAAAAATGATTTGCAGAATGCCCTGGAATTTTTAAATCAATCTGTAGAGATAAATTCTCAAATCAGCAACAAGGATAAAAACATTGGTGTTGTCTTTTTAAATATCTCAGAAATCTTATTGAATCAGAAAAATTATACCAGCTCTCTCCAGTACCTGAAAAAAGCTATCAAGATATTTAATCGGTACCATGATAAACTTTGGCAAGCAGAAGCATTGCTTCGAAGAGGTAAAATTTATCTTGCCCGGAATAAATTTTCCAAAGCATTAATTTTCATAAAAGATTGTATTAAAATAAAAACAAAAGTAAAGGATAAATTGGGTGTGATAAAAGGGTATGATATGTTAGGTGATTTATATTTGAAGCAGGATTTAAATCGAAAAGCAATCAGATCTTTTAAGAAAGCTTTAGAAACCGCTCATATAATTCACCACGAATTCTATATTAAAAAATTCCAGGAGAAACTGGAAACCCTCTGAATTGTTTCCTCTCGTAAACAACAGTAATTAGTTCTCAATCTGAAAAATTAAAATAAAAAAAGTAAAAGGTCGCCACCCTACTCTTTATTTAGTAGCGGGACTAATAATTTTCCATTTTTATCTATATAATTATCCTTACCATTTAATTTCACTCTAGCTAAGCCTTCGGAAAAAGGACCTGCTTCATCGAATTTACAAGAAATTACTATCTTACCCTGCTTATTAATATATCCATATTTGCCTTTTAATTCAACCATAGCTAAACCTTCTGAAAAATGACCCGCTCCATCAAATTTACAAGGAATTACTATCTTATCCTGTTTATTAATAAAGCCATATTTACCATTATTCCCTTGAATTGGAAGTAATTGATATACTGTATTTGATTCATTTTTATCTATCTCATTGATTTTATCTTTATTTTGAGAAGTAACTTTAGAATTATTGATTGATGAAGTAAATCCTACTATAGATAGAAATAAAATACAAATAGAACAAAATAATAATTTCTTCATTATACTAACTCCGTTTTAATATACTATAACATATTACTACTAAATTTGTCAAATTATATTGTCTCCGAATCAGTGTAGAATATCTTCATTTATTCATTTGTTTATTCTTGATTTATTTCATTTTCCAACTCACTAAATACTTGGAATTCTTTAAATATTTAGTTCGGAATACCAGTGTTTAGGGACGCCAATCTGCTTCTAGCAGATTGGCAGAGCATTTGAAATTAGAACATTTGAACAGTAGAGCAAAGAACAAAATGTTTGGACAGGTAATCATATTTGAGTGGACTTATCACTTCAAATGCGGTCTAATGATCTAATGCTCAAATTTCTTCTTTAAAATTTAATTTTCAACTATTAACTCTCAAATATCAACTTTAAAGTAAAAAGTAAATGACCGGTATTTTATGTATATATTAATCAATAGATCCATCCGATTTTGTTTTTAGTAATATCGCGTAACCTTCTGAATTCCTTCCTAAGATTAAGAACCCTTTATCTTCTGTTTGAATAACAAATAATCCTTCTAAAGAATCTTCTAAATTATATTCCTTAAACATCTGTTCTTCAAGATTTTCATTGAATTTATATAAAATAATATTTTTTCTTGAATTAGTCTCTTTAAAACCACATGCAATATAAGTATTGTTTCCAATAGAAATAATATGATTAATAATTATTCCTTTATCGAATTTTTTGACGGACTCTTCTTCTAATTTATTATTAAGCTTAATTAAAACAGAAGAATTGCTATCAATAAGTGTTCCGTTAACCAGGACATGATTATCTGACATTGAAATAATTGATTTACCAATTGAGTTCTCTTCTTCAAATACATATTTACCTTTACGCCAACCATATTTGCCAAACTTCACTAATAATAATGATTTTGATGTACTTCTTCCTTTAGTAAAACCTGTAACATAAACATCTTCTAAAATTTCCGTCATATTAATAGGAACATTTTCTTTTTCCAATGCAAAAGCATTAGTCCATTTTTTCGGTCTTGATATAAATATTGATTCTTTTTTATTTAATTTCAACCTTTTAAAGAATGACATCCTATTATGAACAAAAATTGGTTCAACATAAAAAGCTAAAGGTTGGAAGAGGAATTCTATATAAAATATTTTGAATCTTGCTGTTCCTGAAAAAAGCATTTTATTATTTGATGTTATAATTGCATTCTTAACTTTTGGTTCCTTATAGAACCACATTAGAGGATACAAAATTTCAAAAGATGATGTTTTCTTCTCAACATAGTTAGTTTTTGTATCAATTTTTAATGTGTCCAATGCAATTTTTGTTGTAGTATTTATGAAGTTGTAATCATAAATAAATATTAAAATTTCATTTGAATAAATTCTTTTTTGAATTGAATAGATGAATTCAATTTTAGAACTATATAGCACCTCCTCTTTTATAATATTTCCAAAAAAATCTGTCGATATAATTTCGATGGAATTACTTTTATTAATTTCATCAAATGTAGATATTATAAAATTATAGTACTCTCCACTAATATAAATATTATTCTTTTCGTTAATAATTTTTTTATTAATTTTTTGTATAAAAGTAATATCTTGGTTTTTCATATATAAATATTGTTCTATATTTTCTTTTGAAAACTTACTTATTTTAGGTTCATAATTTTTATTAAGAAGTATTAATTTATATATATGCTCTTTTTTTAGTTTATCATTATTTTTATGTTTATATATTTCCGCCATAAACATATAAGCATCGCATCTGTCATTAACCGGTATTGATTCATCTTCAACTATCTTCTTGAACTCGGTTAATGCCTTGTCATACTTACCAGCCACATATAGGTTTTCCGCTTCCTTGAGCGTGGCAGAAAATATTGTAATACTTGAAAAAATCAAAAACACTAAAAAGACAAATATCTTCTTGTACATAAGACAACTCCCTTATATTTAACATGATTCACAAATAGCGAATTAAATTTTACGAATCATTAGTAATTATTAACTATAAAAACCATATTCTTTGAAATGAAATCAAATCAAAACCCTTATCATATTCACACCTCTTTTTTGTTATTATACCACTCTATCTCTGAAATGTCAAATTAAACTAACTTTAGAATATCTGAAATCTTAATTAAATCTTCAATAATTTGGTTCGAATTTTGTAAACTTGGGGACGCCATTGTTTCCTCCGGAAACAACAGTTTGTGTAATCAGTTTGTGTTTGCTCCTGTAAACAGGAGTATCTTATTAATAACGTCTCAAACACGAACCCTTACTCTTACTGAAATAAATGTCTTTAAAAACTAAAATTCTATAAAACAACTGCTATCTGATATCTATTGCGTCAGCAATTGGCAGAGCATTTGAAATTAGAGGAGACATTATAACATCTGGGAGATTTTAATTAAGGGTAAAGAATCAAATGCGGTCTAATGTTCAAATTTCTGAGACAGAAGACAGAGGCCGGCACCACAAAAAAAACACTTGACTTTTCTGTATAAATCATATATACTTATTTATAAGTGTTAATAAAATATACGGAGGTTATATGCAGCGAAAACCAGATAAACTTGTGAATTTCTTCAAGAGAAATGGAGGAATAGTCCGGTTCTCGGAGATTCTGGAAGCTGGATTTCATCCGGATTCTCTCCAAATTCTTGAGAAAGAAAATAGAGTTGAAAAGATTTCATGGGGGCTTTACAAACTATCTGATTATGAATTTGGGGAACATT
>DAOVMD010000420.1 GCA_030630935.1 Candidatus Mcinerneyibacteriota bacterium
CCATGGTCAATTGAAGCAGTCAGGATAATATCCATCATTTTCCCTACTTTTTCATTGGGAAGTTCACCTTTTAGAATCAGATAAATTGCCTGGCTGAATGTAATCTTTCCCATCAATTCATTAATAGGATGACCATGAATAGAAATTTTATTTGGTTCAATTTTTGTAATTTTAGATTCCCATTGTAAATCGCCCATTTAATTCTCCATTATTTTTTTAAGGATTCGAGGACTTCTTTTGTAACTTTTGGAATCTCGAGGAACGAATCGACAATATGTGCCCCGGCACCTTTCAAAGCTTCGACCTTGCCTTCCCACGTACCTTTATTGCCTTCAACAATTGCTCCGGCATGAGAAAATCTTGTGCCGGATTTCGCACCTTTACCACCGATATAAGCAATCACCGGCTTTGTTACAGTACCATTTTTAATTAATTCAGCGACATCTTCTTCCTGTGAAGAACCTATCTCACCAAACATTACGATTGCTTCGGTTTCGGGATCTTCCTGGAATAATTTTACAATTTCATTATGAGGTAAGCCGATTACGGAATCCCCGCCTACGTGTACAATTGTAGTAAGCCCGATTCCGTTCTGACCTAAATAATAAGAAGTTGCAGATGTAATTCCACCGCTTCTGGATGTTACGCCTACATTCCCTTTCTTGAACCATGCCTTTGCTGAAGATGCCTTCCCTCCTATCATACCGAGAACCGCTTTATCAACAGATAAAATTCCAAGTGTATTAGGCCCGATGAAGTTTGCACCGTATTCCTTTGCGTATTCAGCAATTTCTAAAACGTCATGAACCGGAACTCTGTCAGGTACTATTAATAATAATTTTATACCTGCAACAATTGCTTCAATCGCAGCATCCTTAACCAATGGAGCGGGAACAAAAATAGCGGATGCGTCAATATTTCCAAATTTTTCGACTATTTCAGTTATCGTGTCAAATACCGGAACATCATTAACTTCCTGACCGCCTTTGCCGGGTGTAACTCCTGCAACTAAATTGGTCCCGTATTCCTTCATTAACTTGGAACGGCGCATGCCTTCCCTGCCGGTAATCCCCTGTACTATAACTTTTGATTTCTCATCTATTAAAATTGACATTACCCTACTCCTTATTAATTAATTTTTCACGATATTCCTTGAATCCGGGGATAGGTAACTCTACATGAATGGCTGCTTTTGCATTGAACCTGCACTCGAGTTCACAAGCAAGACACTCCGTACATTTTCCCTTCTTTGCATCTGCCTTGTCAATTGCAAGGACTGGTAACCCATCTTCCAATTTAAGAATATTGGGAGCACATGCATCAATACAAACTTTATTATCACAAGCCTTACATAAATCATGATTAATATGAACTGCCCCGGTCATAGTAATAAAATTATAGGTATACTTTGATAGATCTTTTTCAACGGCTTTCTTTACTTTATGGGGCTTATTATTATTATCCTTCATGAACTCTATAAGTTTATCCATACAGAAGTCAGGTGAATCATTCTTTCCGTAACCAACGACAGTTACGCCTACATCCTTTAAGTACTTGTCTAAGATATCAATTGCGATATCTTCTGAGTTCCCACCCAATCTCAAGGATGCCGGGATATCAATCTCTTCTTCTAAAAATGCCTTGACAAAACCCCTTGCTGAATGGAATTGTTCCTGGGATGCAACCCCGGAACCTGAAGCAAAATAGCCAAGGATATTTGGTTGAGATAATATTACCTTCGCCGCTCTATAAACTTTTGAAGCCGGGGGATTTCCACTCGTATCGCAGAAATTTCCAATCTTATAACCCTTCTTCGCAACTGCATCCATTGACATCATTGAACCACCACCACCGGCACCATGAAATCCTATATACTTCTCTTCAACTTCAAGGATCTCTTTCATCTGGAAAAAATAAAATGTACCTCTATAATCATTCTTCTCAACCTGGTAAGCAATCTTCTCCAACTCACTCGGTGGTCTGTCAAATTCTCTTGCTATCTCAATCCCTAACTCGGGATGTCTGTAAACTGCATAATCATCTATTACTATATGAGCATCAGCAGCAATTACCTTTCCTTCTTCCGTTAAAACCAACGGGTTCACTTCTAAAGACCTTGCATCGGATGAACGCATTGCTTTATAAAGCTTGATAATCGTTCCTGAGACCTTATTTAAAAGCTTTTTGGCAATACCTGCCTTAATTAAATGCGGGATTACCTGGAACGCTTTTAGGCCCTTAATTACATCGATTGGCATTGAGAAAACACTGTCAGGATATTCCTCTGCAATCTCTTCAATTCCACTCCCACCTTTTGAGCTGAATAACAGAACCGGCTTCTTCTTTTTACTATCAATTATGAACCCGGCAAAAAACTCCTGAACAATATTCAGTTTCTTTTCAATCAGGATATTTTCAATCTGGAAATTTCCAACTTTCATTTTGAAAAATTCGGTACAAACCTTTTTTAATTCTTTAACGTCTTTTGGGAACTTCACTCCGCCCATTGCAGCACGTCCTGTTGACCACGTTTGAATCTTTACAACCACCGGAAACCCTAACTCTTCAGCGACCAGTATAGCGTCATCTACAGTTGTAACTGCTTTGCCTTCGGGAATTGGTACCTTGTATTTTTTAAGGATTTCTTTACCTTGAAATTCATACAATTTACTCATTTAAAACTCCAACATTTTTACAAATAACCTCTAACATTTTATACTGCGAATTTTAACATAATTAAATTTTAAAGTCAAGTAAATTCTATACAAAAAAGGCACAGCAATTGCTGCAATATTATTTATGCAAGTCGCTGACCAACGGGAGGTGATCCCGCTCGCAAAGCGTATCGGGATAAAAATGAAAAATGAAGAATGAAGAATTGTTTGCTTTATAGAATACAATGCATTTGTTTAGAGCTTTTGATGCTTAAAAATTTAATTGAATGCAAAAAATATTGACAGGAAACTTAAGAGAACTAACGAGAACTTTAAAACAAAGAGAAAAATAAAAAAATTAAAAGAAAAACCGAAAAAATAAACACAAAACAAATTCTTTCTTCTTTTAAATCGTTTACGATTCTTATGAAAATAATTCATAGCCTGGGGGTTTACCCCTAGGAACAATTCGTAAAGCAAACAGCCGTTTCGGGCTAGTATGAAAAC
>DAOVMD010000326.1 GCA_030630935.1 Candidatus Mcinerneyibacteriota bacterium
GAATACCCAGGGGCAAATTATCATGTTATGAGCCATGGGACGGGCAATCTTTGGCTTTATAAGACTCCGGAAGACTTTAAGGATTTTCTTGAGTTACTAATTGACGTAAAGAATAAATATAAGTTTGACTTCCAAACCTTAACATTAATGTTGAATCATTATCACTTTCATGTTGAAACTCAGTTTGCAAATTTAAGCAAGGGAATGAACTATTTCAATGGAGAGTTAGCCAAGCGCTATAATAAACGGTACAAAAGAAAAGGCGCGGTTTTCCGATCCAGATATAAAGCAATTTTGATTGAGCATGAGACCTATTATAAGAATGTTTACCGTTATATTAATCAAAATGCTCAAAGAATTAAGATTGTTAATAAAGTAGGGGAGTATCAGGGAGGGATTTGGTATTATTTGGAAAAGGGCGGTCCCTTATTAAAGCTAATCAATAATTTGATTTCCTGGGACTCAGTCAAAGAGAGACTTGGGATATCCAGTCTTCATAAGATTGAAGCATGGCTGAATGAAGATCTTGAGAAATCACCTCAGGAAGGGCAAAAATATGAATATTTGTTGGGAACACCTTCCTGGATAGAAAAGATAAAAAGAAATTTTATCGATCCATTACTTTTTCCTAAGAAATTTAACCAAAAAGCAAGAATTAAAAAAGCATCTTCAGATATTTGGAAAAAATTTAAATTATTAAAGAAATATGAAAATCATCCTGAACATAAGAATATATTGATCTATATTCTTTGGAAATACAGCAATCTCAGTCAATCAGAAATAGCCGATAAACTTAATCTTTCCAATAACAATGCAGTTTGCTGTAGGATTTACAAGTTAAAAAAGAAACTTAAACTAGATACAGTCTTAAGAAAATTAATTAAAAAAATAGAATCATGATAAAAAATGGATTATCAAGACAGAAGACAGAGGCCGGCACCCTATCAATGTGATTTTCACCATACCGAAGTAAATTCTAAGCAACTCCGTAGATGAGCGGATAAATTTATATTGTCAAAAATAATTTATGCTTGACATTATAAAATATTTATGATATAATATATTAAATGAAATAGGAGTAGAAGATATGAAGATTGATAAATACGATTTACGGAGTGCATTAAGGAAGGTTTTTCGTGGTCTTCATTGGAATATTAAGTATCCAAAGCAAGACTATATTAAGATTGAAGGGTCTAAGTTGAGTTTTGATGCATTTATTAAGATCAATGATACGGATTTTGTTACTGAGATTAAATCCATCAGAAAATTCAACACATTAATTTCTACGATATTTTACAGGTCTATTGTTAAGTTAAATGCCCTTTCAAGAAACATGTTTTTAAATCCGCTAATAATTTTTATGCTTGAAGAAATTATAACATTGAAAGAGTTAAAAGCTTTAGGATTTATGTTCAGGAAATATGCTCCTGATTTTTCCTGGGTATTAATTAATAGTATTGATGATATCGCTTATAAGCTTAAAGGACTTCCTATTCAGATTATTGGTTTTGAGAAAAGCACTAATTTAAGAATTGAATTACGGAATAATCTAATGTTTTCATTTACAGATCTAGAGTTATGGATGTTTAAGGTTTTATTTTATCATAATTACAAGAAGCATGAGACTCCAATTCCCAATGCGTTTAGTTTAAGTAAGCTTGCCGGAGTAAACAGAAATACTGCTAATAAATGGGTCAAAACAATGCTTGAAAATAATTTCATTATAAGCAGGCGTGGTGAATCTTTGAAGTTATTTAATATTAGAGATTACTTTAATTTATGGACGGGTAGATACAGTATATTTGACCAGGAAATTTATTATTTTAATTATATACGAAATGATAAAGAGGTATTTACAAATATATTTAAAAAATTTGAAAAATCAAGACAGTCCAATTGGTTATATTTACTTACTGGTTATCTGGGTTCACGATCTTATAATTTAAAATTTACGAGTTCAGAAAGTATTCAAATTTATTCATCCCATTTAAATTTCGATGATATTAAGAAGTCATTATTATTAATTCCTTCCGAGTCCCGGACAAATATAATGGTTATTATTCCTAAGTACTATAAGAGTGTAATTGGAGGCTTGAAGTTCTCAAAAAATAATTATACCGTTGATCCAATTCAGTTATATCTTGACTGTTTCCATTTAAAAGGAAGGGGCTATCAACAAGCAGACCGGATATATAAGGAGTTAATTATTAATGAGTGAAAAGGTTTTGATTGATTATCTTACTGAAATAATAGAAAAAACCAAAGGGCATTTAGATCGTTTCATTTTAATCGGGGGCTATGCATCTTTATTTTATCATTTGAAAATGGGAGGAACTCCTCCGATATTTACTACAGATTTGGATTTTCTAATGGATGAAACCAGTAAAGAAGATTCAATTCTCAAAGCTATGTTATTGGAACTTGGTTTTGAAGTTATCGTATCGGAATCAGGTGAAGAGAAGTTTAAAAATCCAGAGTGGATAGAGAATGAAGGAATTATTTTTGAAATTGAATTTTTGATCCCAAAGCTTGGTCGAGAAGGTCGAAGTATTATTAAGAATGATGCAGGTATAAAACCCCAGGAATTAAGATACCTTGATCTCCTTATAGAAAATACCTGGACTTATGAGCTTGATGAAGGAATCACAATTCAAATACCTCATCCGGCAAGGTATTTACTGCAAAAATTACTTACGTTTAACAGAAGAACAGAGCATTACAAGAGAGAAAATGATATTCTTTATATTGCAGGTATCATTGATCTATTTTCAGATGAAAGCAAGATAACAATCCTAACAGATGAAATCAAACAAATTAATATTACTCAAAGGAAAAAATGGGTACAGAAAGCTGTGAATAATTATAAGAAGTTATTTCTTAAAGAGAGTTCAGAAGGGATGAAAATCTTAATCAAGAATCAAACTACATTAAGTATCGAGCAAATACAATTCCAGGCAGAATTCTTTTTAGAACACTTATGATTCGATAGAGTGTTCAATAGTTCAAATGTTAAACAGTTCAAAAGTTAATAAACCGTTCAAGAGTACGGGAGTTGAGATAGTTCAATGAAAAAAATGTTAAATAAGTATAGAGGGTTCAACTAGCGCATTTGCATTCTGCGAAATAGGGTGCCGGCTCTTTACTTTTTACTTTAATAAACATTAATATGTTTGCTTAGCGACAATTAGAATTACCTTCCGGTTCCAACTCCGGTTAACTTGTAAAAGACCCTTAAAAAACACAAAAATTTAGACATATAAAAAAATAACACCTAAATAACGGTATATTAGTGAATTTCTATTCGATTCGAACAGAAATTAGAGAACTGAGAGCTGACCCAGAACCACGCACTTCGTTAGGGTATCCGGGCGCAGAATCAGTCGTTTTATAGAAAGCAGGAACAGTCTGGTTAGCGACAATTATTATATTTATTTTAATTATTTATATTGTTACAAATGTGACAAAAGATATTTATAATTGTCACTTTTGCAAAAGGAAATATTCTTTGAACATATTATCAAGTATTTTGTATTTATCTTTATCAACTTTTTTTATTAGTCCTTTATCTAAAAGTCTATAGATATAAAAACATACATTATTAACAAAGTTACCCATAATGGGACTGAAGTCCCTGTTTTTTTTCGCAATCCTTATCCCCGGATTGAAATCCGGGGCTCTTCGCATTAGAGCTGAAGCTCTTTCTAAATTAAGAAAGGAGTAGAAATTTTGAGGGACGATCCTCCCATTTTGTCCCATTTATATGTCATAAATGTTGTGAGATTAGGGTGCCAGTCAGTAGTACTACTCCCCGCACCGCATGGGGATGCGGGACACCGCACTTTGTTCGAGTACTCTGCATAGCTAAACCACATACAGCTTCGCTGTAGAGAGCAGATAGCAGAGAACAAAGAGCAGTCGTTTTATAGAAATAAGCATCGCTTTGCTATCGCTACGCATTTATGATTTATGATTTTATTGCTGGACACAAAGTGTACCAGTCCTGTATGTCCGGAGGATATCGGGAATAATTAGTAATTTATAATTGAATATTTGCATTAGATATTATGATGCTTCTGTTTAGTGCGATAGTTATATGTATGAAACGTTTAATTATACTTAATTTTTCAGTTCGGGTTCGGGTTTGGGTTTGCGACGTTATTGATAAGAAACTCCTGTTTACAGGAGCAAACTCAAACTGATTACTCAAACAGTTGTTTGCGAGAGCAA
>DAOVMD010000364.1 GCA_030630935.1 Candidatus Mcinerneyibacteriota bacterium
ACATTATCATCTTTAATCATGCACCAGTCCAAACTGGATTGGTGTTAAGGTTAATACTTTGGATAAGTATTATAATTAGGCTGAACAATGGGGTTTCACCCCCTTACTTATTCATTGTTCACTCTTCATTCTTACTTGCAGAGCGAAGTGATGCTATTATTTCACAACCGCGATTTTGATAGTTTTTACACACCCCTTACCTTTCATATAAGCGAAATAAATTCCACTTGGAACCTTTGTGCCATCTTCTCTTGTAATAGTCCAGGTAATAGAGGATTTGCGTTCATAATCGTGAAGCGTTGCGACCAAAGTTCCTGCAGAATCATATATTTTTATCGTAGTACCTTCCGGTAGATTATTAAAAACAATTGGTCTTCCCCTTGAAGGATTCGGATAATATTTAAGGTTGCCAAAATCCGGGTAAACGATAGTCAAAGCGTTTTTCAAGACAAATGTTTTTCCATCCGGATTTTTAATTTCGCAATCATAGACTCCTGGTTCACGATTTATAAAATCGAAATTACAGATTAAATCGCATTCATATTCAGAAGTTGCATATATATAAGATGATGTGGGTGTTATAGAGGCCCAGCCTTCACGTTTAAGTTTTACTTCACAACCCGTTTTCAAATAGAACCCGTGAACTTTTACTTCCACTCCATTCTCGGGTTTTACCAATGACGGATTAAGTCCTGTGATATAAGGGAAATTAATTAATATTTCGAATGCATTATTCTTCACGGTTGCGGGTGCATTGGGATTCACAATTTTTAATCTCCAGAACCCAAGTTCTTTATGATAAAGGTCAAATTTACATTTAATTGTAGTTGAATTAACATAACTAATATCTTGAGCCGGAAGAGGATCTTCACCGGTTTTAGTCAATGAAATTTGAGCACCATTTTTAAAGTACTCTCCGGTTATTGTAAGTTCATCTGAAACTCCGGAGCAATAACCTGAAGAAGGTGAAATTGAATATATCTCGGCAGGTCGGTTCTGAATCAAAAATGCATTTTGTAAAGTATAGACTGTTGTATCAGGATTTGTAACTGCCAGGTTCCAATTGCCGGTGGTTTCGCCGGTAAGGTCCAAATCACAAGTAATTGTACTTGAATCACTAACTACAACATTGGTTGCATGAATCGGAGATTCAGCAGATTTTGTTAACTTAACAGTTGCTCCCACATTAAATCCTGTTCCGGTAATTGCTGTGATTGAAACAACACCTATATTTGGATAAGCATTTGGAGTAATTGTTTTCACCGTAAGCATTTCACAATCAACCCCGAAATAATTCATTCCCGGGTCACCATATAAATTATATTGATAAAGATCAGCATAACAATCAATTATTGCAGCATCAAGATGGGTTGTATTATACAATGCTTCCCCAACCGTCTGTCCTGACTTTAAAAGTCTATAATAAAATCCATATTCAACTGCGGGGTCACCGGAATAATTATCTCCATAAGAAACTCGACTGCACCCTAGAAAACCAACTGATGCATTAGCTAACATAACTTTTCCAAGGTTATCTTCCTCTGATTCCGAATTAAGACATGAGCCGGAAAATACTATACAATCAGAACAACCTGTATAATCATACCAATAACCAACAAGGCACGCATCGTGATCAAACTCTGTAGCTGATTCAGGAACATTATCACCATCATCCCACTCCCAAACAGTCCTGTAAGAACCATACCAAGCACCATGGGCAAACCATGCAATTGATGCAAAGTTACCTGTTTTCCAGCGATTATAAAAATTCGTATCTGTAACTGCTTCGTCACTTGTAATACTATAATAGCCTGGAGTAGGTGTCAACCCAGCTTCTTCATACATCCTCCAGCCTGTACCCGGAATAACACCATCATTCCGCATCTTCTCCATAATCAAGGCACCATCGATTCGGTCCCAACCACCATGATCCTGGTTCTGGTAAAATAAAACCGTACCAGCTAAAATTATATTATCTTTTCTTGCGCTGATCTCTTGTTCAAATGCAATGCTCCTTGTAAAAAATGATTTTATTGCTGTTCGATTTCCCGCAGTATTCGGTGTGATGGGGATTCGACCCACATAAATTTCCGGGGCTAAATCAACTCCTGTATCCAACTGAACATACTCATCATATTCACCATATTTTCCATTCCCACTCGAATCCCAATCCCCTGTAAGATCTGCATACATATAGTCACTCGGATATTCAGATGCATACGGGTTCATATAACCAGGCGGGTAAGTATTTATCATGGGGATTTTGGTTGTACTGGTAGCAGGATTCTGAACCGGCTCATCGTCATTACTGATAATCAATAAAAATTCAGAGTTCCAGGATAAATAGTTTGCTTTAAGATAATTTCTAAGCCCTTCAGCAGTTCCGCCGCAATCAGCGGCAAAATCTATTAACTTAACCTGGTGACCTATCGTTTTTTTCCAAAGTAAAAAATCCTGAAGCATAAATTCAATATCTGCATTAATACTCGGAACTACAATTAAATAATCGTAAGTTGCTCCATTTTTGGATTTTGCAGGTCTCTGGCGGTGATATATAGAGTCAAACTGGTTGAAGTTAACAAATCCCTTTTTTGCAATATCTCTAAATTTATCATCATAGTAAAAGGCATCATCAAGATTTATTCCGCTTCTACCGTCATCATAATTGATATTAACGATAAAGTTTTTAATGATTTTAAGTTCTTTTGAGACAGGATTATATCTGAAAGGATAAACAGTAATATTGACATAGGAATATTTTCTGAATATACCAGATGAGTTTACCTTATTATTCTTTTTGGGGAAGAATTCATTTACCGAGTAAATTTTCGTCTCTATATCTTTAGCCCTATCAATAAACTGTTTAATAAACTTCTGATCACCATTCAACGGGATGAGTGGTGTTGTAGGAAGGATATTGATATTCTGTTTAGTCTCTGAAATACCGGGCATTACATCAACTGAAATAAATTTCGCCCCGGGTGGTAATAAAATTTGAATATGTTTCCCCGGCAATTTTGGCTCACCGCCTTTTAATGATGAGTTTGAATTACCTTCAAATGTAATTACATCTTCTGCTCCCTTCTTCGTTACCTGATAGTCGTTAATTTCAACGATAACATTTAGGCTGCCGGCAAATGTGGTCAGGATAAATACAGTAAGTATTACAAGGATAAAAATAGGTTTGAATCTTTTCATTTTTTGCTCCCGAGTAAATATATTTATTTACTCTTTTTATAAAGTGAGAATATTATACCATATTGAAATAACTGAGTCAAGGGAAAAAAGGGAAAAGTAGTGACATCAAAGATGTCACAAGTAAAAATGAAGAATGAACAATGAAGAGTGAATAATGATTTTGCATTAGAGATTATGCTGCATTTTTTTAGAGCGATATTTTTTAATATGGAATTATTAATTATTCATTTAAAGACAGAAGAATTGTCATTGCGAAGAAGGAACAAAGTTAATGACGCGGCAATCTCGCTTTAAAGACAAACAATAAAAACAAATTTCACCGCCCCGAACTAAAAACAATCGGGATAAACTCAAGACGCAGAAAAAAATAGCCTCGCTTCACTCTGCAAGTAAAAATGAAGAATGAAAAATGACCTTCCTGCAAAAAGTCAAATTTTGTAAAATATTTAATTTTTGATTACAAATCACTTGAAATAAATCGACAAATATGGTATAATATAAGTGTCCTAAACGTTGAAACTATGGGAGTAAAACGATGTTTAAAGAAAAT
>DAOVMD010000069.1 GCA_030630935.1 Candidatus Mcinerneyibacteriota bacterium
AGCGCGTGGCTGGAGTGGAACGGAAGTCATCCCGACGCGTCGGGACAAGGACCAACACACGTTCTCTTTAAAAAAAAAGATTCCATCCTCAGAAAAAAACATCTTGAATTTTTAAGTGACTTGTGATATAATCAAAAAACTATATTATATTAAATTAATAATTTACTAATAATATAAAAGGAGTTTTCTTATGGTTAAGGAAAAGCGTGAGATTTTGACGGGAAATGAAGCCATTGCCCGAGGCGCGTATGAGTATGGGATTGAGCAGGCATTTGGTTATCCTGGTACTCCATCTTCTGAGATTCTGGAGAATGTTGTCAAGTACAAGGATTCAATTTATTGTCAGTGGTCACCAAATGAGAAAGTTGCCTTTGAAGTTTCGATTGGTTCTGCCTTTAGCGGTAGAAGAACAATGGTTGTAATGAAGCATGTCGGTTTGAATGTTGCGGCAGATCCATTTTTTACAGTTGCGTATTCCGGTACGGAAGCGGGTTTTGTAATTATCAGTGCAGATGACCCCGGGATGCATTCTTCCCAGAATGAACAGGACAACCGTAATTATGCAAAGTTTGCCAAGATCCCTATGCTTGAGCCTTCGGATTCACAAGAAGCGAAGGATTTCATAGGCGAAGCAATTAAGATTAGCGAAGAATTTGACACACCTGTTTTATTGAGAGTTACCACACGAATTTCACATTCGAAATCCATTGTCACACTTGAAGAGAATCGCCCAAACAACGATAGGGAATTTCCAAAGAAGAATGAACGGAAGTACGTAATGATTCCAGGTCATGCCCGTCGTCGTCGAGTTATTATGAAAGAGCGTTTCGAGAAACTTGCCAAGTACACTGAAGCGAGTGATTTGAATTTTGCAGAATACAAGGACCTTGAGATAGGGGTTATTACAAATGGTATTTCTTATCAATATGTGAAAGAGGTTTTACCGGATGTTTCTATTTTAAAGCTTGGCTTAACCAATCCCCTTCCAATGAACAAAATTAAAGAGTTTGCAGATAAAGTAAAGAAATGTTATGTTGTTGAGGAGTTAGACCCGTTCATGGAGGACCAGATTACAGCTGCCGGGATTAAAGTTATCGGGAAAGAAGTTATTTCCGAGATAGGAGAATTAACTCCTGAAGCAATCTACAAAGGTATTACCGGTAAAGTAATAGAACTTCCTGATACCGTTTCAGAAATAAATCTTCCTATTCGCCCCCCGGCATTATGTCCTGGTTGTCCCCACAGGGGAGTTTATGTTGTTCTTAAGAAATTAAAAGCCCGTGTCTCCGGAGACATCGGATGTTATACTCTTGGAGTTTTACCGCCATTAAGTTCATTGGACTGGCAGATTTGCATGGGTGCCGGTGTCTCGATGACATTGGGAATTGAAAAAGGCTGGGACGATGAAATTGCCGGGAAATTAGTTGGAGTCATTGGAGACAGCACATTTCTTCATTCAGGTGTTACAGGTTTAATAGACATTGTTTATAATCAAGGAACATCTACAATTATAATTATGGATAACCGCATCACAGCAATGACTGGTTTACAGGATCATCCCGGAACCGGGGTGACTTTGATGGGTGATGAAGTTCCTGAACTTAACTTTGTTGAATTAGTTAAGGCAATTGGTATTAAGCATGTTGAAGTTGTGGACCCGCTTGACTTACCTGCATTAGAACGGATCCTGAAAAAGGAGATGGCACGTCGGGAACCATCAGTTGTTATTACGCGTCGAAAATGTGTTTTGATTGATAAGGACCTCGAGCGAATTCCCATAGAAGTTGATCCTGAGAAATGTACCGGTTGTAAATTATGTCTTGCAGTTGGGTGTCTTGCATTAAGTTTTGAAGACGGTAAGGCAAAGGTCAATCCGATGCTCTGTACAGGTTGTATGGTCTGTGCAAGACAATGTAATTTTGATGCCTTCAAGCAGAAAGGCGAATATCTTGATTTTAAAAATGAATGAGGGAATATCATGAGTGAAACATTAAGTGTATTAATAGTTGGTGTTGGCGGGCAGGGAGTAATTACTGCAAGTGAGATTGTATCCGAAGTTGTATTGAACTCAGGATACGATATTAAAAAGAGCGAGATCCACGGTATGAGTCAGCGTGGCGGGAGTGTTTCTTCACATATCCGTTTTAGTAAGGAGAAAGTATATTCACCTGTTGCCCCAAAAGGCAGTGTTGATTTTATGCTTTCATTTGAGAAGATGGAAGGACTTCGCTGGATCGATCATATTAAGAAGGATGCTGTTGCAATCATTAATGATTACCGTTGGGATCCTTTACCGGTCAGCTCCGGTAAGATTGAATATACTCCTGAAGTGAATGAGAAGATTAAAGCCCGACGTAAGGCAATAATTTATAAAGCGACTGATTTAGCAGCAGAGATCGGTAATATTCGTGTAACAAATATCGTTTTACTTGGAACTCTTGCAAAACTTCTTCCAATTGAAAAGGAAAAATGGCTTGAAGTAATCAAGAAAAAGGTTCCGCCAAAAACAATTGACCTGAATATAAAAGCATTTGAAGAAGGTTATAAAAAGGAGTCTTAATTTTTAATGCCGGATTTTATCTTTGAACTGGGACATGAAGAGATCCCGCCGGGAACGATTCCGGGAATAATTAATTTTCTCGGGAATAAAGTTAAAGAATTACTGCAGACGAATCGGTTAGAATATTCTGATTTAAATATCTATGCAACCTGCCGCAGAACTTCAATAATAATAAAAGGACTTCCACTCAAACAACCCGATATGAAAATGGAGATTACCGGTCCGCCCAAGAGCATTCTATTTAAAGATGATAAGCCGACTCCTGCCCTTACCGGCTTTCTGAAAAAGAACAATGCGAAGGAGAAAAACCTTAGTTTTATAGAGAAACCCAAGGGGGTATATGCTGTTTTGAAACTAAAAGTAAAAGGGCAGAAGACAATGGATATTTTGAAAACGGCATTACCTGATTTAATAAAAAAGATACCTGTTCCAAGAAAAATGCGCTGGGATAATTCTGATCTTCAGTTTATCAGACCTATCAGGAATATTTTTTCATTATTCAATAATAAACATCTTCCAATCATTTTAGGTGATCTAAAATCATCGACTTATCTTATTCCAAACCCGGTAGCTGGAACTGAAAAAATTAAAGTAAGGGATTATGGTCAATACTTTGAAATCCTGATTAAAAGCCAGGTAATACTTGATCATGACTGGCGGCGTGAACTTTTATTAGAACGGATTTTAAAGCTTGTTCCGGATGGTTATAAACTGATTTCAGATTCTGAGTTATTAGATGAAGTAAACTTTATACTGGAGAATCCAATCCCGATTCTTGGTAAGTTTAATGAGAAATATTTAGATTTACCTCGAGATATTTTGGTGTATACACTTAAAAAACACCAGAGATTTTTTAGCCTTGAAGATAAAAAAGGTAATTTAGTTCCATTCTTTATAGGAGTTGCAGATGGTGAGCGGTTAAATTATAAGCATATCAAAAAAGGTTTTGAAGAAGTACTGGTTGCACGGCTTGAAGATGCTTTTTTCTTTTTTAGAGAGGATTTAAAAGAAAAGCCTACTGCAAGAGTTGAGAAATTAAAAGAGATTATTTTCCTCAAGAATTTTGGGACACTTTATGATAAGACAATGAGAATTCAAGACCTTAGTTTGAAGCTTTCCGGGGTTCTTGAACTTAAAATTGATCCGGATACTCTGAATCAGGCGGCGTACTTGTCGAGGAATGATTTAATTTCAAATATCATAACAGAAAAAGAATATGTAACTCTCCAGGGCTGCATGGGAGCATTGTATGTTGAGAAATCCGGAGCTGATAAGAAAGTTGCTCAAGCAATTTATGAGATGTATCAGCCAAAAGTTATGGGAGATATGCTTCCCGCAACAGAATACGGAAAGGTTCTTTCGATTGCTGACAGGATTGACACACTTGCTGTTTTCTTTACTGCCGGTAAGGTCCCGACAGGTTCGGCTGACCCGTTTGCACTTCGTAGAGCAGCTTTAGGTTTAATTCTTGTGATACTTGATTCAGAATTTGATTTTTCTCTGGATAAACTTCTTCTGAGTCATTTGAAAAATTTAATTACCGGTCTGAATATTAGTAAGAAAGAAAAGGATTTTGACATTATCCGGGTTGCGAACAGTATAATTGATTTCATAAAGGATAGGCTAAGAGTTTACCTTTCAGACGAGAAGGGGTTGAATCTTGAGATAATCAATGCTGTCTTTGTAACTCCGGAATCATCAATTACCAGGTTGGTTAATAAGGTTATTGCACTTGAAGAGTTGACAAAGCTAAATGAATTTGATAAGATTAAAATTTCATTTAAAAGGGTAATAAATATAATAGAAGGCGATTCAATCAAAGTTGACAAATCTCTCCTGGTAGAAAAGGAGGAGCAGGAGTTATACACCAACTTTATTTCAAAAGATAAATTAATTAAAGACCATATAAAAAAAGGGGGTTTTAACGAGGTATTTAAAGAATTTTTAGCATTGCGTCCATATATAGATAATTTTTTTGATAATGTTCTTGTTAATTGTGATGATGAGAAGTTACGTAGAAACCGAATGGCGATGCTAACAGAGATAGGAAAAACGTTTTTAGAAATTGCAAATTTCAAAATGATTAGTTAGAGGAGGTAGTCGACATGGCTAAAAAGTATGTATATTTTTTCGGTGGTGGAAAAGCAGATGGCAGTGCGAAACTGAAATGGTTATTAGGTGGTAAAGGAGCCAATCTTGGTGAGATGACCAAGTTAGGGATTCCAGTACCCCCTGGTTTTACAATTACAACTGAAGCTTGTGACCAGTATTATAAGGTTGGCAAGAATAAGATGTTCAAGTTAATTAAATCAGGTGTTGAGAACTCTCTCAAGAAACTTGAGAAGCTTACCGGTAAAACATTTGGAAAGGGTCCAAATCCCTTATTAGTATCAGTCCGTTCCGGTGCAGCTCAGAGTATGCCCGGTATGATGGATACAGTTCTTAACCTTGGTCTTAATAAAGAGACTATTGCAGCATTGATCAAATTAACAAAGAATGAACGCTTCGTAATGGATGCATATCGTCGATTCATTCAGATGTTCGGAGATGTTGTTATGAATGTCCCGCATCACGAGTTTGAAAAGATCCTGGATAAGGTCAAGAAATCTAAAAGAGTAAAACTTGACACAGACCTTGATACTAATGCTTTGAAGGAAGTTATAAAACAATACAAAGCGGTTTATAAAAAATATACCAGGAAAAATTTCCCTGAGAATCCAATGGTCCAGCTCTGGGCAGGTTTAGATGCGGTATTTGGATCATGGAACAATTACAGGGCGATTAAATATCGTGAGATTAATGATATCAGAGGTTTACTGGGTACTGCAGTAAATGTCCAAACCATGGTTTACGGTAATGCCGGAAATGATTGTGGGACAGGAGTATGTTTTACACGTGACCCAAGCACAGGTGCGAACAAGTATTTCTATGGCGAATATTTAATTAATGCCCAGGGTGAAGATGTAGTCGCGGGAACCAGAACTCCACAGCAGATTACCAAGAAAGGTTCTCTTGAATGGGCCAAGGCTCAAAAGATCAGTGAATCGGATAGAAAGAAAAAGTATCCTTCACTTGAAGAGGTAATGCCAAAATGTTTCAAGAATCTTGATAAAATTAGAATCATTCTTGAGAATCATTATAAAGATATGCAGGATATGGAGTTTACAATTGAGAAGGGCAAGCTTTTCTTATTACAGACCCGAACCGGTAAACGAACAGCAATGGCTCATGTCACGATTGCTGTTGATATGTTTAATGAAGGCTTAATAGATGAGCCGACTGCGGTTCTAAGAGTTCCACCTAAAGCATTAGACCAATTACTTCATCCTGTTTTTGATGTAAAAGCTGAGAAATCTTCAAAAAGACTTACCACAGGTTTGCCGGCATCTCCTGGTGCAGCGACCGGTCGAGTAGTTTTTCATGCACACACAGCTGAAGAATGGGCATTATTAGGTGAGACCGTAATTCTTACTCGGACCGAGACCAGTCCGGAGGATATCGGCGGTATGGATGTTGCAAAAGGTATCCTTACATCAAGAGGTGGAATGACATCTCATGCAGCAGTTGTTGCTCGTGGAATGGGAACATGTTGTGTAGCAGGGGCAGGTGATATTGTAATTGATTATAAAGCAAAGAAATTCACCTGTAACGGTGTTACAATTAAGGAAGGAGATTGGGTCTCATTAAATGGTTCACTTGGTAATGTTTATAAAGGTCAAATTAAGACAATTGAACCAAAACTAATAGGTCCATTCAAAACAATCATGGATCTTGCAGATAAATACAGACGGCTTGGAGTCAGAACAAATGCCGATACTCCCCGTGATACCTCAGTCGCAGTAAAATTTGGTGCGGAAGGTATCGGTTTAACCAGAACTGAACACATGTTCTTCGAAGGTAATCGAATTGTTTCATTCAGGAAATTAATCCTGGTTGCTGAGAAAGTTAAGAGCTTGAGAAAACAGATAGAGAATGCAACAGGTAAGGACAAAGAGCAGCTTGAAAAGAAACTCAAAGCGCCATTGAAGAAATACAACCAAGCTCTTGCAGAACTTCTCCCGTTACAGAGAAAGGATTTCATTGGAATCTTTAAAGTGTTAAAGGGAAAACCATGTACCATCAGATTGCTTGACCCGCCGTTACATGAATTCTTACCTCATGATGAAAAGGGCAGGAAACAGATGGCAAAAGAGATGAAGATTTCCCCGGGAGAGATTAAGAGATTAGTTGATTCCTTACACGAATTTAATCCTATGCTCGGTCATCGCGGCTGCCGCCTTGGCATTACATATCCGGAAGTTTCTGAGATGCAGGTTCGTGCAATTATTGAAGCAGCAATCGCGGTTAAAGGTTCAAAACCTGAGATCATGATTCCATTAGTAGGTACAGTAAAAGAACTTACTCTTCAGAAAGAACTTACTCTTAAAACTATCAAGCAAGTAAAAAAAGAGAAGAAAGTTAAGCAGCTTAGTGTATTAATAGGTACTATGATAGAGATTCCAAGAGCCGCAGTTACATCAGATGAAATTGCAAAGGAAGCTGACTTCTTTTCATTCGGAACAAATGACCTTACCCAGATGGGTTGTGGTTTTTCCCGTGATGATGCAGGAAAATTCCTCGGTGAATATGTTGAAAAGGGTATCTATGAATATGATCCGTTCCAGGTCTTAGACCAGAAAGGTATTGGTAAATTAGTTGAGTTATCTGTTAAAGGCGGCAGAAAAACTAAACCAAAACTTAAGATTGGTATTTGCGGTGAGCATGGTGGTGAACCCAAGTCAGTTGAGTTCTGTCATAGAACTAACTTGGACTATGTTTCCTGTTCACCATATAGAGTTCCTATTGCTAGATTATCAGCAGCTCAAGCAGCAATTAAATTCCCGATGAAAAAAGCGAAACCAAAACCAAAGAAGAAAACTTCTAAAAGGAAGAAAAAGTAAATAGATAATGAAAATAATTATCTCTTCACACGGCGGATTCTGTTATGGAGTCCGCCGTGCTTATGATATGGTGAAGGATGTTCTCGGGAAAGGTAATAAAAATATCTATATTATCGGGGAACTTATTCACAATTCATTTGTTGTTAAGGAACTTGAAGAGCTTGGAATTATCAGGATTAATGAAATTAATGAAATTAAGGATAACGATAGTACTTTGATAATCAGGTCACACGGAATGCCGTTTGAACTGGTTAAACAGGCTGCATCCCGGGGTATCGATATTGTTGACACAACTTGTCCATTTGTGAAGAAAGCCCAGGCTTATGCAAAGAAATTGATAGATGAAGGTTTCTTTCTAATAATCATAGGTGATCAGGGTCATGAAGAAGTTGAAGGTATCCACAGCGCTTCAGGGTATAAGGGAATAATTTTAAATAAAGATCTCGATTTTGATTTTTCTGAATTAAAAAAGCATAAAAAGGTAGGTCTTGTTTTCCAGACTACACAAAACATTAAGGATATCGCTGGGATAGTTCCGGAGATATTAAATAATTTTGACTTCGAAGAACTTAGGGTATATAATACAATTTGTGATACTACTTCAAATCGCCAGGCTGATGCAAAAACCATTGCACTACAAGCCGATGTAATGCTGGTTGTTGGAGGGAAAAACTCAGCAAATACGAGAAGGCTTTTTGATATCTGTAAAGCTGAGGGTGTAAAGTCTTATCATATCCAATCTGCAGATGATATTCATAAGGATATGTTCTCAGGTGTCGAGACGGTAGGAATCTCTGCAGGTGCGTCAACACCTGATATAATTGTAAAGGCAATTGTAAAGAAGATAAAACAATTTTAAAAAAGAAAAACTTATGAAAGTAACCTTAATCCACATCACTCCAAACCCTGAACAAGTAATTGAACAGGCCGGTAGAACTGCATATAAATCGCAATCAAAAATAACCGGTAAATCAGCAGGGAAATTTATTAAAATGCTAATTAAACTGGGTCACCTCTCAGTACTTGAACATGCCGTTGCATCTTTCAGAGTATCAGGAGTTTCCAGGGCATTAACTCATCAACTTGTAAGACATAGAGTTGCATCATTTACTCAGCAATCTCAGAGGTACGTTTCGGAAAGTAATTTTGATTATATTATTCCGGATAAAATAAAAACCAATGCTGAAGCTCTTAAAATTTTCAATCAAACAATGGAAAGTGTTAAGGATTGTTATAAGGATTTAATTAATTTGAAAATCCCGAAAGAAGATGCAAGATTCATTATTCCCAATGCAGTTCATACTGAGATTGTAATCACTGCAAACCTCAGGGAATACCGGCATATCTTCGATTTGAGATGTAAAGGTGATGCACAATGGGAAATTAGGCGAATGGCAATTGAAATGTTGAAAACTCTAAAACAGAATGCTCCCAACGTATTCTTTGATTATGAGATTGATGAGAAAAAAAACAAAGCATATAAAGTAAAAAAGTAATGGTTTAATTCCGATATGAAGTATTTTATTTCAGGATTTATTTGTATGTTTTTCATATTAATCTTTTCTCCTGCTCCAAATGCTGAAGAGATTAATATGGGGAGAATCTTCTCTCTAACTTCACAGAAAAAAACCTTAAATAATATTTATCAACTTTCACTTGAAATTGAGAAGGCTAAGTATTTACAGATTAGGAGTAATTACTACCCCCACCTTAAGCTGGAGCACCTTTCATCCGAACGCGGAGGGGATTATGAATTTGAACCGGTTGTGAGCTATCGCGGATTTGAAGTACCAATAGATATTAATATATTCCGAAAATATGAAACAAAACTAACCTTGGGTCAATTGCTGTATGATAACAACAGAATTAAACAAGCTCTTCAAATAGAGAAGAGCGAGATATTAATCAGGAAAGAAGAAGTTAGGAAAATTTTCCTTGATGAACTTGCTGTTAATTTAAATTTATATTTTGGAATTCTTGCTACAAAAAGAAAGATAAATTTAATGGAAGAGAATCTTGAGTTAATCAATAAAATAGTTTCTATCAGTGAAGTCCAACTTGCAAATGGCATGATTACAGAGATTGATTTAAAAATTATTAATAATAAAAGGAGAGAGCAAGAGCTTTTTATCCGGGCAGAGAATAGGAATTTAAAAACTCTTAAGCAGATTCTTGCTGAACGCCTGGATATCTCATCTGTCTCTATCCAAGGTGATAATACTCCCTTAATTCAGATTAAAGAGCAGACCTTTTATTTGGAAAAATTAATTATATCAAATCCTGATATTCAGATTCAGGAATTGAGAATCTTGCAGAGTAATGCAAATGTAAAGAGAAATATTGCAGAAAAAGGCCCGGTGATTTCCTTCTTTTATACTTATGCCTTGAGAAGTGATGAACTTCTATCTACAAATGGTGCATGGATAGCAGGGGTAAACCTTTCACAGGATATCTTTAGCGGGAGTTTAAAGAAACAAAGAATCATTCAGGCAAAAAAAGAAAAACTTCTACAGGAAGAGATTCAGAAGGAACTGAAAGAGAAACAAAAAGTTCTGCTTCTTGAAAAATTCAGGAAGACCGAGGAAGTATTTGAGAGGTTTTCGATTAAAGAAGAACTTGTAGAAATTTACAGTGAGAAAGTTCAGATTGAACAATCAAAGCTTGAGGCAGGAAAAATTTCACAACTGGATTTTTTGAAAACTTCAACTGAATATACTTCTTATAAAATTGAGCTTGAGTTATTGAAGATTGAGTTCTTAAAGAATTATTTTGAACTTCTTTATATAACAGGTCTATTAGATAGTTATTTCGGATCATAATCCACACCAACAGAGGACACAGAGAAAAACATAACATCGCTTCGCTCTGCAAGTAGGAATGAAGAATGAACAATGAATAATGATTTTGCGTGCGCCAAGCAAAGCTTGTAATTTCTTATCGGTTA
>DAOVMD010000125.1 GCA_030630935.1 Candidatus Mcinerneyibacteriota bacterium
ATATCCTTGCAGCAAACCGGATATCTTATGATTTATATATGATTACAGAATTTAACAAAGAGAAGAACATAGAGATTATCAGAAGATTGAATAATGAACTAAACTATAATATTTCCGAAGACCTTGCTGAATATTCATATCAACCTCAATTACTAATCAAGGATATAGGGGAGGAGAGTTATAATAATATCCAAACTGCGATCCCGGCATTTTCAAATATTTATATAAAATCACCATCTGTAAGGTTTTATCCTTATAAGGAAATAGGATTCCATGTTCTGGGATATGTGAGTTTGATTACAGAAGAACTTTTGAAGAATGAGAAATATAAAGAATATGACCCCCTTGATTATATTGGGCATTATGGTATTGAAGAGATCTTTGAAGGTGAGTTAAAAGGGAAGGACGGCATTGAACTTGATATTATTAATGCATTTGGTAAACCAATTTATAATCCTGAGATTGTTGACTTTAATGAAATTAAACAGATCTTAAAGCGTGAGTTAGAAAAGAAGACGGTATCCGGGAATGATATTTATCTCACGATTGACCTTGAACTTCAGAAGAAAGCAGAAGAGCTTCTCGGTGATCAGAGAGGGGCAATAATTATCCAGGAGACCAAAACAGGTGAGATTTTAGCAATGGTAAGTCATTCTACAATTGACGGAAATATATTTATAAAAGGCATTTCAACAGATGCTTGGTCAAGGATAAAAAACGACCCCAGCTACCCGTTAATTAATAGAACAATTCAAGGTAAGTATAGCCCTGGTTCGATTTTTAAGTTAATCCTTGCATTTGCAATGCTGGATCAAGATCTTCTTATGACAGAAGAGAAATTTAAGCCTTGTAAAGGGAAGATTGAACTTGATAACGTAATAAAATATTGTTGGCGTGAAAAGGGTCATGGCGACGTGAAACTTCAGGAAGCAATTGCATACTCATGTAATATTTATTTTTATCAACTGGGAAAGATGTTAGGGATTGATACAATTGAGAAATATGCAAAAATGTTTAATTTAGACAAGCGAACCGGGATCATTTTAACAGGTGAAAAGAAGGGTTTAATTCCATCCCGGAATTGGAAGAGAGATTTCTTTGAAAAACCTGATGACAAGAAATGGTGGCCTCCTGAAACGCTTGATCTATCAATAGGCCAGGGATTCATAGTGTTAACTCCTTTATCAATTGCAACATTGTTATCTTCAATTGCAAATCAAGGGAAGATCCTGAAACCAATTATTGTAAAAGATATTATAACCAGGAACGAAACTTATGAATCAAAATCACAACCTGTAATTGTAAAAACTATAGAGATTTCTCAGGATAATTTTAAGACTGTAAATCAGGCATTATTTGAAGTTGTGAATAAGAGAAAACCCCGGTGGGGTTCAGGTTGGAAAGCCTATGTTAAAAATTTGGAAGTTTGTGGTAAGACCGGGACTGCTCAGGTTGTGAAATTAACAGAAGAAAGACATTCCACCCTTGGTGATCAGAGTGATATCCCCTATCAATTCCGCGATCATGCATGGTTTGCGGGCTTTGCTCCTTTTTCTGATCCACAGGTTACAATAATTGTACTTATTGAGCATGGGGGATATGGCGGGTCAATTGCTGCACCTATTGCAGCAGAGCTATTTAAAGAATGTCAGAAACTAAAATTCATAAAGACAAATTTAACTTTAGAACAAGAAAAGAAAGATGAAAAAGACATCAAAAAAACTGAACCTGTTAATCCTGATTAATTTTATCTTAATCGCTTTAATCGGTGTTTTAGCAATTTCTTCAGCATCTCAACATGAGGCAGACACAATAAAATTATCTGCGCCTTTTGTTAAACAGTTGATCTGGATTATACTCGGTATGATTTTGATTGCTGTACTTTCTCAAATAGATTATGAAATTTTCCGGAAACTTTCCTGGATATTTTATTTTATCATAGTTTTAACTTTAATTTTTGTTTTATTTAAAGGTGGTGAATCACGACGCTGGATTAATTTGAATATGATTAAACTACAGCCATCAGAGTTTATGAAACTGCCGTTTATAATGGTGATATCCGCATATATTTCTAAAAGAACAGTTTTATCTACACAACCTTCCATTTTGGAAGAGCTGAAGGTTCTTGCGGTAACAGGGATATTAACAGTTATACCTGTATTTTTAATTATTATTGAACCTGATCTCGGCTCCTCACTTATATTCCCATTTATTCTAATTGCAATATTATATGTCGCGGATATAAATATTAATATTTTATTCGTTATAATTTTCCTCTGTTTCTCAGTTGGACTCTCATTAGTTTTTGAAATTTTGTGGCTTGAAGAGATTACTGATATCTCTCCATTTATCATGAGAATAATTTTAATTATTAAAGAACATCTCGGAATGTTTTTATCATTACTACTGATTTTACTAATGGTAATACTGATAAGTATAATTATTAATTTCCTGGGTTTGAAAGTAAATTACGCAGCAATTATATTTATATGGTTAATTTTTGCAATTGGTTTTATTTTGGGTAATAAAATGGGTGGATTTATTAAACCGTATCAGCGTGCGAGAATTATGACATTCGTAAAACCCGGTTTTGATTCAAAAGGTTCAGGGTGGAATGTCCTGCAGTCAAAGATCGCAGTAGGTTCCGGTATGACTCGAGGGAAGGGATTCCTGAAAGGTACACAACATAGATTTAGATTCCTGCCTGAACGGCATACAGATTTTATTTTCTCAGTCATTGGTGAAGAATTCGGTTTTATAGGATCAGGGATATTGATTATACTATATATATCATTAATTATTCAGATTTTTTTGATTGCATATTATGCAAACTCAGTTTTTGGAAAATTACTGGCATCAGGAATATTATTCCTGTTCCTATTTCATATCATAGAAAATATTGGAATGGCTGTGGGAATGCTCCCGGTAACAGGTTTGCCACTACCCCTCGTTTCTTATGGCGGGTCATCATTTTTAGTCTTCTCCGCAGCGATGGGGATATTATTGAATATTTCAAAACAAAGTTCATTTGCTCAAGGTTAAATAAAAAGGAAAATATATGAAGGAAATTTTAATTGTTTTTACACCATTTTTAGTTAGTATAATTCTCATTCCATTGACAATATTCATCTCAAAGAAATTTAAAATTCTTGACCATCCCGGAGACAGGAAAGTACATAAAATCTCAAAACCGTTATTGGGAGGTTTGGGAATAACAATCGGATTCTTTGTGGGAATATTATTAATGAATAAATTTGGGTTAATAAATTTCTCAAGCAAATATCATATCTTTATGATAGGTTTGGGAATAATGTTCTTTGTCGGGTTACTTGATGATATATTTAATTTGAAACCCTGGATAAAATTATTCGCCCAGATAGGCGCAGCAGTTTTATTTGTTTCACTTGGCGAGATTTCTACAGTACATTTACCGTTCAGGATAATTGCTTATATTATTACATTCGGATGGATCATCGGGATTACAAATTCGTTTAATCTTCTCGATAATATGGACGGATTATCTTCAGGGATAAGTATAATTTGTGCCGGGGTATTTGCCCTTCTGTATATGCAGACTAAACAATATGAACTTATGTTTCTATGTCTGATCTTCCTATCTGCACAACTTGGGTTTTTAATTTTTAATTTTTATCCGGCTAAGATATTTATGGGTGATACGGGTAGTTTATTTACAGGATACTTCTTTGCAACCATTTCCATTATGGGGTCTTACGTTGAATTTTCAAGGTTATCCAGACTGCCTGTCCTGATCCCGGTTTTAGTACTAACCGTGCCAATTTTTGATACTGTCTCAGTAATATTTATCAGGTTAAAAAAGGGGCTTTCAATATTTAAGGGAGATAAAAATCATTTCTCACATAGGTTAGTTGAACTTGGTATGAGTCATAAGCAGGCAGTTGTATTTATTTATATTGTGACTTTTGGAACTGCAGTGAGCGCAATGTTCTTACCGTCAATTAACCTTTTGCAGGCGGGACTTTTATTTTTACAGATCATAATATTTCTATTGATAATAATAACATTAATGATTGTGGGAAAAAATTCAAATCAAAACAATGGAGAATAATATGCCCGGGAAATTTAAATATACAAACAGATTAACTAAACTACCTCCTTATTTATTTGCAGAGATTGATAAAATGAAACAGCGCGAACTAAATTCAGGAAGAGATATTGTTGACCTTGGAGTCGGAGATCCTGATCAGCCAACACCTTCTTTTATTGTGGAGACAATGAGGAGAATGCTTGATATCTCTAAGTTCCACAGGTATCCTTCGTATATAGGCCAGAAAGAGTTCCGGGAAGCCGCTGCAAGGTGGATGTTATCAAGGTATAATGTTTCCGTATCACCCGAAACAGAAGTGATTACTTTAATAGGTTCAAAAGAAGGGATTGCTCATTTCCCTCTCGCATTTATAAATCCCGGGGATAAAGTGCTTATTCCTGATCCAGGTTACCCGGTTTATTTTTCCGGAACAGTCTTTGCCGGGGGAGTTCCTGAAAGATTTCCGTTATTAATACAGAATAATTTCTTACCTGATCTTAAGAAACTGGAAAAGAAATTTAAAGATATAAAACTTATCTATATAAATTATCCTAATAATCCAACTTCTGCTGATGTAAATGACGATTTTTATAGACAACTAATTGATTATGCCCATGAATATAATTTTATGATATTGCAGGATGCTGCGTATATTGAGATATTCTACGAGCATCCAAGACCAAAGAGTATTTTAGAGTTCAAAGGTGCAAAGGATGTGGCAATTGAATTCCATTCCTTATCAAAAACTTTTAATATGACTGGTTGGCGCATTGGTTTTGCAGTTGGGAATCAAGAACTTGTAATGGGACTTGGACAGGTGAAGAAAAATATTGACTCAGGTGTGTTCGGAGCAATTCAATCAGCAACAATCTCTGCTCTCGATAATGGAGCTTCAGCAATTGAAGAGATTAGGAAACAATATCTTGAGAAAAAAGAAATCCTCGCATCAGCTCTTAATGATACGGGGCTGGAGTTATTTAAATCAAACACAACATTTTATCTTTGGATAAAATGCCCGGAAAAATTTGACTCAATGAAATTTACAAAGCATTTAATAAAACAATGCGGGATTATTTCTACTCCGGGTGTAGGGTTCGGAAAATTTGGTGAGGGGTTTATTCGATTTTCTCTTACCACTTCTTTAGAAAACATTAAACAAGCAGCGGAATCATTAAAAATAAAATTGTAAATTCAAGGAGGTTGTTTAACAACTTGCTGATGACTTCTTTACAAATAAATCGGCTCAGGCTTTGTAATCTCGCTTTTTTAAAAGTGAGTTTCACCTGCAAGCAGGGTTTAAAAATGGGTGCCTTGCACCCCCCAGATTGCCGCGGCACTAATAAATTAGTACCTCGCAATGACAAACTAAGGCTTGTCGGCAGGCTTTCCGGGAACTTAATCCTAATTGCTATTATTATGATATTTTTGTTTTCTTCCCCGGTTGTTCATTCTATTGATTGGAATGATAATTTTTATCTATATTTCAATTCATGGAGTCATGGTCAGGGCGAATTCGGATTTGGGGAGAGCGATGAATCAACAGTTCTCTCAGAAGGATATGTCACATATTATTTTAAAACTTCATTTTTAATTAGTGATCCTGGTGATTATTCAAGTTTAAAATTATATATTGAATATGATGATGCATTTATTATATTTATAAATGGAAGAGAAGTTCATCGTCAAAATCTCCCCGGGGGAGTTGTAGATGAGAATACTCTCGCTTTAAATCAGCATCTCGCTGCCGGGTATGAAGAGTTTGATATTTCCTGGTTTCTCGATGATTGTCTTCTCGAAGAGAATAAAATGGAATGGGATGTTAGTATTGAAGTGCATCAGTATCAAGCAGATGACTCAAAACTCTCTTTTGACGCATACTTAGTTGCAGATGCAATAACATTAGTAAACCAGAATTCGTACTGGAATTATTTTGATTCGGGCGGGTATCCTGACCCTGTTGAATCTGATCCCTTAACAGTAATTCAAAGACCGGTTACTGGAATTTCTGTGATTGTTAAGTCAGGAGAAACCTTTGACCTTCTTCTCAGGGCAGCAGAATCTGATTCCGATTGGATAATCTGGGCAGCTTCAGAGTCTGATACATATTCTCTCTCTTATACCAATGCTGGGTATGATAATGACCTGGGGATTCGAAAGTTAAAAGTCTCAACCGGAGATATTCCATATTTTACTTATGATATTATTATCACCGGTGGAAATAATCTCTATGATAGAACCGAGAATTGTTTGAAGGTCATTTCAGGTTATAGAGCAAGGTATCAGTTTATGCATTTAACTGATCCGCATCTTCCGGAATTTTATTTTGATTATATTTCAATTCCGGACCTGGAAGTAATTTTGGAAAATATGCATATTCTTAATCCTGAATTTATAATCATAACAGGGGACCTGGTTAATCGAGGTGACCAGGAGTGTGGGTTTGAAATATTTCAGAATATTTTAAGGAAATTGGAAGTGCCGGTTTTTATTACAACCGGTAACCATGATGTCGGGGAATGGTGTGGAAAGGGCTGGGCACGGGATAATTGGAGAAAGTATTTCGGGCTATGGTATAATGACCCGGAATCCCCGGAGAACCAGGGATATTATACAGAGGATTATTATTTTAAATACGGAAATTGGCTTCATATTCTTATGGATACATATATCAATTACGGAAGTTATCAAACCCAATATTATGATGGAGAAAGCTTGATTAATAAACAGAGAAACTGGCTTAGTAACCTCATCTCTGAATATCCGGATTTAAATAAAATGTTATTTTATCATTATGATTTCGATAATACAATCGATGGTTATTTCGGTCCGAAAAATCTTAAGTATGGTTTCCATGGACATAAACACTCGAGTAATACCTATGAATACTCAGATCATGTAATTTATAATACAGGATCGGTTGTCAAAAATAGAACCTTTAGAATATTGAAAACTAATTCAAATGAAATATTAGATGCTCCGCTAATGACGGGGAATATCATTAATGTGAGTTTCAATCCTTCTAATAACGGTAGTTCGGATACTGTCTCCGCTGAAATTTCGAATTTATCGGGTACATACCTTGAGAATCTGAGAATTGATTTTGTGATGAATGATAAAAATAAATTTTATAAAACTTCAGAAGGGGAGATTATTCAAGAAGTTCCAACTCACGATGGAAAGATGATTGTGTCAGTAGAATTTAATCTGGACGAGGGAACTATAAAAAACATTACAGTATCAGAAGATAAAAATATCAAACCAATTCTCGTTAAGATTAAAATATATCCAAATCCGGTAAAGATTGAAGAGTGTACAATTAACCTGGATTATGACTTTAGAAATAAACTCATTACAACAATAAAAATCTTTGATATAACCGGGAATTTAATAAAACAACTTATTGCAGATAAACCAGGTAACATAACCTGGGACCTGAAAAACAAAGCAGGGAAAAGAGTTTCATCAGGAATTTATCTAATTGAGTTTAAAACTAAAGGTAAAAGATTTTCAAAGACACAAGTTAAGAAATTAGCAATAATTAAATAATAAGTTCCATAAACTTATGCGGAACAAAAAAAGGAAGTTTGAAAAGTAATACGAAAGAATATGAAAATTAAAATTACCATAAAAGTTGATATATGGAGAGGCTCTTTTCTTACTTATGCCGTTTCGTAAGTTCATTTTTAAGATGATTTAATATAAATCCGTTCTTTGACATATTAACTTATTTACGATTTTAAAAAGAAATATTTAACTACTGATCACACTGCTCAAGCAACTTTGTTGCTTGAGTAGATAACAGAAAGCAGAAAAACTTTTAACCACCGAACACACTGATCACACTGAAAATATTTAACAGAGATTTGAATCGGAGATTCAGAAAGCATTATTATATGGGATAAGAAAAAGAATATAATTCTTTCGCTTCGCTCCACAAGTAAGAAATAAGAATGAATAATGAAGAGTGAAGAATGATTTTGCATTATTGAGTATAATGCTTATATCTATAAAACGACTGTTCTCA
>DAOVMD010000311.1 GCA_030630935.1 Candidatus Mcinerneyibacteriota bacterium
GAAAAATAATCTTGAACCTAAAAATAAATTTTCAAAATTTTGTTTTTTTACCTAAACTTGCTCTCAAAACACTTTTTTAATACCTTGTTTTTGCAGGAAGGTCAAATTTGGTTAAAAAAACATCAGCCCAACCTGTATTGATATTACCATCCAAATCACCAGTAGTATATCCTGTAACATAAATATTATCCGCTTTACTAATCGCAATATCATATCCTTTTTCTCCTTCTATGGTACCATAAGACATAGAATATATTTTGTTACCTTTAACATCTGTTTTTAATAGGAAAATATCACTACCGTTTTCAGACAAATAACCTGTAATAAATATTTGACCTTTAGAATCCAAGCAAATATCATAACCTTCAGTACCTATATTTTGATTATATTGCTTGACCCACATTAAAACTCCATCTTTATCGGCTATAGTGGTATTGATAAAGATTAATGTAAATATTAATGCAATTAAAGTTATTGAATTCCTTCTCATAATTATATCACCTTTAATGATTTATAAAGATTTAGTAAAATATTATATCGTCTTCTTCACTCCAAACAAAAACCCTTTAAAAGAGCTATTGATTAATCCTTATAAAATTAGTGTAGCACATAACCTTCCAATAGTCAAGGTTGAGCTTAGTAAAAAATAGCATCAAATAAATATATTAAAGAACTGATTTATATTAAATCATCTTATATATTAATTTCTAAAACTATACATGTAAAGAAGAGCTGCTTCATATATTAACTTTTCTGTTTTGTATTCTTTCATAATATTTTTCATACTGCTGTCAATGTTCCTATAAATAGTATTTGAAAAAAGAGAGATTGCCACGGCTCTAATAAATTAGAACCTCGCAATGACCCAGAACCACGCACTTCGTTAGGGTATCTGGGCGCTGCATTCAAACGTTTTTTTTAAGAAGAAATAATAAATTATAATCATTGTAGTGAAACCTTTTCGTTTTGAGTTCTTTTCATCAGTGGAATAAGTCTCATCAGGAAAATTTCATTGATTCCGTTTATTAATATTTCAACTGCAGGTTTTCGGTAAATCGGGAGCTGCAGAATCCGGATATCCGATAAGTCCCGGATATCAATCACGAGTTCTTCGAAAGTCTCAATATCTAAAGTATTATTATTTAAATCATTCAGAAATAGTTCCAGCTTATAATACTGTCTCCTTACATATATTTCATCCTGCTTCTTAATCTTCCTCATAAAGCGATTGACCTTAGCAAATATCTTTTCCCCCGACTCCTCTTCTAATTGATGAAATAAATCAAACCAGGTTTCCATAATTGATCCTCCTTGAAATCTTTATACCTGCTAATTTATATAACAATTTATATGCCAAGTTTTTAAATACCCAAATATTGGGAATTAAATTAATGGTAAAATATAGACTGCACAATTTATTGTATATAATCGTAGTTATGTACTATTTTTTGCAGAAATCCCCCCACTTTTTTGGCAAAATATAGATAAATAAATTGAGAAAAGTTTCAAATAACCGCATATTTTACACTGATTTCATCTTTTCTCATTTCTATAACTTTCGATATATAGGCTGTCATTTTAGAAAATAAAATTATTTTCATTTTTTTTCAAGGGCCTTTTTCACTTCACCCCAAATTGCACAGGTTTCTGTGCATTGCACAGTTTACAGTGCATAAATCTCTTGACAAAAGTCAAATAATCTGATATAATATGATTACTTAAAAGGAGGTGTCTATAGTGGATAAGAAAAATAGCATTTTAATAATTGAGGATAATGAAGGAGTCGTAGAATCGTTAAAGATTCTATTAGAGGATAAGTATCACATTGAATCATTCCCAGAAGGTCAGCCCGGCTACAGAAGAATGCGGAACAAGAAATTCAATCTTGTTCTCCTTGACATCACCCTTCCTGATACAGACGGGTTCATTTTATTAAGCAAGATAAAAGGTTCCTACCCTCATACACCTGTTATAATGCTTACAGGATTAAAAAGTGTCAAAGCCACTCAGATGGCATTGGAAGGGGGTGCAGAGGATTTCATAACAAAGCCATTCAATAATGAAGAACTTTTAATGATAATAAAACGAACTATTAAAAAGGGTAAGGGTCCACAATTGGATGACTCTGAATTCCTTGACAAGGAGAAGTTTGATTTTTCATCTATTATTACACGGAATGATGATATGTATCAGGTTTTAAGAGAGATCTTTGACGTTTCCAAGACCAATTCAACCGTTTTAATCACCGGCGAATCAGGAACCGGTAAAGAATTAATTGCCCGGTGTATCCATAATAACAGTAAGAGAAAACATAGGCGCTTTATTCCAATTCATTGCGCAGCGATCCCTTCAGAATTACTTGAATCCGAATTATTCGGTTATGAAAAGGGAGCATTTACAGGAGCAGTATCTAATAAGTCCGGTAAATTTGAAATCGCGAATAAAGGAACTATTTTTCTTGACGAGATAGGGACATTACCATTAAAACTACAGGTAAAATTACTCCGGGTTCTACAAGAGCAGAAATTTGAAAGAATCGGCAGTAATAAAACTATTAAAGTTAACCTCCGCATTATATCCGCAACAAATATGGATCTGAAAAGTCTTATCAAGACAAACGAGTTTCGTGAAGATTTATATTACAGGTTAAATGTTGTACCTATCAAACTCCCTTCTTTACGGGAAAGGAAAACTGATATTGCTGCACTGGTTCGGCATTTCACAAAAATATTCTGTAAAAAAGCCCGGATACCTGAAAAGATTATTATAAAAGATGTCCTTGAGATCTTCATCAAATATCCCTGGCCGGGAAATATTAGAGAGCTGGAGAACACAATTGAAAGGATGATTGCATTCTCAAATGATAAATACCTTTCAGTAAAAGATATTCCGTTAGATATCTTAACTGACATTAAAGAACCTATTCAAAGAATCGGAAGAATAAAAAGGTACAAGTTGAAAATAGCAATTGGAAGATTTGAAAAAGAATATATTTTAAGATTCCTGAATAGAACCGGATGGCAGATTGGAAAAACCAGTAAGATACTTGGAATTCATCGTAATTCTCTCTGTGCAAAAATGAAGAAATTTAAATTGAAAAAACCTTCGAAATAATTTGAGACGCGAAGCGTTGTTCGTAGTTCGTGAATCGTTGTTCACGATTCGTGGGAAGATTGTTCTGTAAACGATTGAATGTCATTGTCCCGACGCGTCGGGATGACTTCCGTTACACTCCAGCCACGCGCTAAAGCAAAGTGCGGCAATTTGGGAGCTTGCTCCCTTAATAATTGAAGAACAGATTTTTCTATCGTTTTTCTCCTTATAATTGATGTTTTGATATTCTTTTTGTTTTCATTTGTAGTGAGTGATTAATGGGACACTCTTGATAAATTTGGAAAAAACACTTCTTTGGAAACAAAAGAATGTTTTAACAATAACGTTACTTACCCCATTTACAGGATGTCCCAAGTCTTTTTATTCATTGTTCATTCTTCCTTATTTTTCCAAATAAACCATAAAAAAATATCACCTACCTAATACTCATTTTATCCCAATATATTTATATTTACAAAACTTTCCCTCCGAAATTATTGCACAGTTTTCTGTGCAATAGCATAGCCGTTTTTCAAGACCTTTAAGATTTTCACACTATAACGCAATCTATAGACATGGCACTATGATTGCTTAAATAGAAAACAACGGAAGGTAGAATGAAAAAATCACGCTATAATCACTTTCTTGGAGAATTCAATAATAAACATATTTACTATAATGGACTTTCAAAACAAACAATTGAATTCAATGATGAAGAAAACAATCTTTATAATGAAGGGAAATTTAACGATATTGAAAGTTTATATCCTCAAACTTTTGATAGTCTAAAGAAATTTGGTTATCTTTATCCGGATAACCTGGATCAAAGGATTTTAATAAAGCAATATTTAAATAGTATGGAAAAGAATTCACATTATTTAAAGGTTACATTTTTATTATCAAGAGCCTGCAATTTCGATTGTATATATTGCTTCCAGCAGAATGACATATCCAATGAACATCTCACACGGAGAACAGCTGATAAGTATATTGATTATATTAAAAATCAATTGAAGAATACAGGCTTTAAAGAAGTTTCAATTTCATATTATGGTGGTGAACCGACAATAAATATGGAGGTCTTAAAATATCTCCATTCTAACCTGATTAAATTATTTCGTGAGAAGGAAATAAAATTTAGTTTTACAATGATCACAAATGGTTATTTATTAGATAAGTTCATTGAACAAATTAACCCTATTGAAATTAAGACTTATGTTATTACATTAGACGGGAGCAAAGATATACACAATGCAA
>DAOVMD010000067.1 GCA_030630935.1 Candidatus Mcinerneyibacteriota bacterium
CAAAATCTTTTTCTATAAAAATACTACTTCCACGTACTGATACCCTAACGAAGTGCGTACTGCGTCATGCATCCTTGTGGTGCATGGGTTCTGTGTCAGGTCTCAGATTGGAGTGCTCTTTTCAATAGATTGCGGGGCTACTTTCACTTTATCCCTATGGGATAAAAAAGATAATCAAAATATTGTTTCTTAAATTAATTCATTATATGAAAAATAATTAAACAAAAAAAATAAGAGGTCAGCACCCTATTCCAATTATCAATCATGAATGTCAAGTGAATCGAATCTATTATGAAAACAATAAAAAAATCATCATAAATCAATTATCTACTCACTGCGTAGACAATCCATTTCTATAATCATTTCCCAATTGTCGTATCATTGATACGACAATTCAAATATTATAATAATCTTCAATAAAATAATTTAAGAAATTGAGATTGCCGGAGGCACAGCCTCTTTGATATTTCCCAGACACAAGCTAGAGCTCCGATGCGCAATGACAAATAAAAAGGTTTCGGACAATCTCCGTTGGATTCTTTAAAACGATTACTTATGCCTTTAAGAAATATCTATTTATATTCAAACTTAAGACACAATGTTTCGAAACTCATATTAACTTTTACTGCGTTATGAGGAATTAAAATATATTTCCATTGCTTTTTATTATTCTCTTCAGCATATTTTGATGCATTTGAACAATAGTATAAAGCAGCTTTTGCTTTTTCAATGACTTCTGAACTTTCCATATCTTTCTGCTTTTTTGTTTCAACCATATATATCCAATTGTCTGTCTCAACAATAAAATCGGGATTATATTTCTGTGAGTTGTGATTCCATAACATATTAAACTGACCATCTGCAGGACGGAGCCACTTTTTAATATCTTTATCCTTTTCTAAAATAATCGCGAAATCTTTCTCGGTCTTTGAATCAAACTTATACAAATTATGACATGCTTTTTTAAATCCGGTAAAGATTTTTGTTGGGATCGTAGAAGTAGGTTCTATTGTCTCTGTATATATATAAATAGAATCTGATTTATATTTGGAATAGTTATGCTCCTTAATTTCTGTAAAAGGATATACTTTAACATCTTCGTATTCAGGAATATCATAAAAGAAATTCTCCATTATCTGTGCATATATAAATTTTGCAATATCAAGTTTATTGAATTGAACAACATTTATAACATCATCTTTGTTCTGAAAATACGATTTAAAATGTGTCAATGCTTGGTTCGCCAATTTAAATAAAAGATCTGATTGCTCATCATAATCAATCTCCGGCAGGTTAACCAGTTCATTTACAATTAGATTATCCAATTTATCAGGGATAATTCTGCCTTTGCCTTTTATGTAACTTACTCCATCTTCCTGTTCCCTTAGTCTCTGAATTAAAATCTCCTCAGAAACAGGCTGGTAATTCAAGGAACCTATATCAAGGTCAAAATCCTTAATTCCTGATTTAATATTATCACTCTGCAAAATTGATATACGGGGAATTTCTATCGTTTTATGAATGAACTTCTCAACAACATCTTCATAAATAGATTCTGCTTCCTGAACTTTCTCTGCAGCAAAAAATTCCTGCTGGGGTTTACTTAGTATTCTTTCTTTAAATTTCTCAATCAGTATTTTCTTTGCTTTTTCTCCCGATAACTCATCTACACTCTTAACTTCCTGATTTAGTAAGGGAATAAGCTCTGCAAGCTCACGTTCTAATTGAAGTTTCTCTTTTGCCTTTTCTCGTTCTCCTGAATCTTCAATTAATTCTATCTTCTCTTCCTGATTCTTAAATTCCAGTTCCATTGGAGTTACAGCCGTTATGATTTCCTTATCTTTACTTAATTCGCCGGGGTCTATTTCAATAATATTTTTCTTCTTAATAATTGAATCCGGTTTATTTGCTGCATCAATTATCTCCTGAAATTTATCATGGGCAACAATTGTTAAAGTATCCACTTTTCTGTCGTTTGTTTTGAATCCGTAAGGTAATCTCAAGCCACGACCAATGGTTTGTTCACGTAGTGTAGTAGAAGCAGCAGTTCTTAATGGGATAATAGTATAAAGATTTGTGACATCCCAACCCTCTTTCAGCATATTTACATGAATCACGATCTCAATCTGATTATCAGGATTCTCTAAAGATAAAAGCTTCTCAATATTCTCCGCTTTTTCACCACCTCTTTGATTTGAATGGATTTCCATAACTTTATCTGCATATTTCCCTTCAAAGAATGCATTCGATTGAATTAGTGATTTAAGTTTTCCTGCATGAGTTGTATCTTTTGCTACAACCAAAATAAATGGCTTAACGAGTTCTACTTTATTGTTCCTGGAATATATATCAAGAGCAAGCCTGGTATCTTCATGAATTCTAATGCCGTCCTCAAGTTTTATAATATCAACTTCTTCAATTGATAATTTTGACGGGTCAAAATCTTTTCGGGTCGCAACAGCAGGCTCCTTTACAAAACCATCTTCTATTGCCATTGACAGTGGATATTCATATACCACATTCTTAAATTTAATTGTCTTACCGCTTCTCTCAACTTGGGGTGTTGCAGTTAATTCCAAACCAATAATCGGCTCAAGTTCATTTATTACCTGCATCCCTCTATCTGCTCTATAATGATGTGATTCATCCATTAATAAAACAAGATCATCAAGATTAGATAAATAATTAAAATATGAATCTCCCAAGTACTCAGATAATCTTTTAATTTTCGGTTCATTACCGCTTCTTGTCTCGGCATTGATCTTGGAAATATTGAAAATATTAATATGTACTTCTGAATGAAATATGGATAACTGTGATGCTTCAAGATAATTATCCCCGGTGATTATCCTGGGTGGTGTCTGTGCAAACTCGCCGATTCCTTTAAAAACATATTTGGGATGAGCGGGATTTGAGAAATCTTCAATTAATTTATTATAAATTGTCAGGTTAGGTGCAAGAATAAAAAAGTTCTTTACTCCTTTTGATAAATACAGATAAATAACAAACGCTCCCATTAGTCTGGTCTTACCTACGCCGGTTGCTAATGCAAAACAAAATGAAGGAAAATCCCTCTCAAAATCTGTACAAATCGGATATAAAGAATTAACTTTCTCAAGTTCAGCTGGTAAATCAATTCCTTTCCTAAACTCAAGGTCATCCAAAATGCGATTGAGAATTTCAAGGCTCCTTCTCTGGGGAAACCTGAGGCTTAACCGGTTTGATATTAATTGAGCTGTTCTATCCATTTTTATTCTCTTTTTCTTTTTTTATACTTGAAATATGTTTTTGAGCATAGCTAATTGCTGCCTTTAATTTTTTCTTCAATAATTTCTTCGGCGGTAATTCTGTTAAATATTCTGCAACATGAATGCCGGATTTACTTAGTTGTAATAGTTCTATCTGTTCTTTGCTTCCTTCAGTGCAGAGAATTAGACCCAAGGGAGGTTCTTCAGTAGATCCAGTTTCGTTTTTCTCAAGCCATCTTAAATAAAGTTCCATCTGTCCTTTATATGCCGCTTTGAATTTTCCTAACTTAAGATCTATCGCGACTAATCTCTTTAGTTTACGATGATAAAATAGAAGATCAATATAAAAATCATCACCATCAATAATTATTCTCTTCTGTCGTGCAATAAAGCTAAAACCTATTCCTAACTCAAGAATGAAGGATTCAAGCTCTCGTAATATTGCCTTCTCCAAATCCTTCTCTAAGTATGTATCTTTAAGTCCAAGAAAATCTAAAATATATGGATTTTTAAATACAAGATCGGGCGTAAGGATATCTTTTTTTCGAAGTTTATCTATTTCTTTGCGTATAAGTTTTTTTGGTTTTTTAGATAATACAGTACGCTCATATAGCATACCGCTTAATTTATTTCTAAGTATTCGTACACTCCACATTTCTATACGGCACATTTCTGAATAGAAATCTATTTTAAGCTGATCTTTTATTGGAATAAGAGTAACAAAATGACTCCAGGTCAATTGTCGTGACAGTGTAACGACAATCTTTTCCTTAGGAAAAACCTCTGAAAATTGAATCATTCGTCGAATATTTTTCTCTGAAAATCCATTTCCGTAATCATTTACCAATTGTCGTGACAGCGTAACGACAATTTCTTCTCCATATTCCGCACGCTTGTTCTTTAATATTTCATCGTTGATTTTTTTACCAATCCTCCAATAAAGTATTGTAAGTCCCGAATTCACTACAACCGCAATTGCAGAACGAGTTTCCTCTATCAATTTACGAATATCAGAAACAAGAATTCTTGAGTTCAGTTTTTTAGATTTCTTTATTGGTTTCTTTGATGATTTCTTAATCGCGCTTTTCTTCATATTAACCTTCTAAAAAAGCTCGGGTTGGTTCTTATCTTTTTTCTTAACCTTTTTCTGCTTTTTTATATTCTCTTTTGGCGGGCCAACCGGTACAAATTCTGGTGCATCTTCATCCCCGGGCATATCAATTATATTTAAACTATAATCTTTCTTACCAAACTCACACCGGCCCAAGAGCATATTGGGGATCTTTTTAACTGTAATATTGGGATACTTAGTTTCACATACTTTCTGAAATGATTTACAGCAGATTAAAAGACTCTCATCATCTTTCATCTCATCATGAATAGTATCGATTAAATCTGCGGTGACAAATTGTGTAGTAGTAAAGATATAATCCTTCTCTGTGGACTGACCCTGCTTCCAGTAAATTTCTGGATTGGGGTAATATTTAAAACCTTCATGCTTTGACATCGAAGCAGCAAGCATATCTGCATTATAACATTCGTCTATTACCCAGTTATCATACTTATCCTTCTTAAGAAGACTCGGTGCAAGTTCATAAAACTTGAAACCACCCCCGCCCTGCCAGTTAACCTTCTTTGAAATACCTCCCTGATCAGTTCCGTCACAAACCTGCTTTAAACGCGGAATACAATGTGTATAACAATGATCCCCCAACTCAACTCCTATCCATCTACGATTCATTTTGTGGGCGACTGCTGAGGTTGTACCGGAACCAAGAAATGAATCGAGGACGAGATCGTTTTTGTTTGTAGACATCTGCAAGATTCTTCTTATTTGGCTTTCTGGTTTTTTGCTTTTAGGAAAAACAACATTGCCTTCCTTGGCTATCCCTTGATAATTCATATCAAGCCAAATATTTTTAACCAACTCAGCAGTAACTAAACTACCATTAATTATTTTCATTTTATCTTTATAAAATAAAATTCGATCGCCTTTCCATAAATATATATCCTGATACTTTTCTCTTTGAAGCAAATAAACCTTAGTATCATCTTTCTTTGATGCGTCAATTAAATCTCTTGTTTTTTGTCCAACACCACTATAATTTGGCTGAGATAGGGTGCCGGCCTCTGTCTTCTGTCTTGATAATCCATTTTTTATCATGATTCTATTTTTTTTATTAATTTTCTTAAGACTTTATCTAGTTTAAGTTTCTTTTTTAACTTGTAAATCCTATAGCAAACTGCATTGTTATTGGAAAGATTAAGTTTATCGACTATTTCAGATTGACTGAGATTGCTGTATTTCCAAAGAATATAGATCAATATATTATTATGTTATTTTGAACCAAAAGCTTATGATACTTATAATGCATTTCTGTGTAATCTTTACAGGGATTAAGCGGATTAAAGAGATTATTTTAAAATTTAAAATATGAAATAAGTAAGAGACCAGCACCCTAAATCATAATAAACCATTGGTTAATGTAATTATAAACATTTATTCATTAGATTATTATATCATTTCTTTTTATAAAAGTCAAATAAATGATTATGAAATCATATAGATTTCTCTAATCAATTCAATTTCGAATTCATATTCTTGTTTTTTTAAAGTAATAAAAGTTACTGGATCTTTCTTTAAAAATTTTTCTATTTTTTCAAAATATTTAGTGTTACCATGAATAAAAATATCATTCTCATTTAAACCATGTCTTGCAATCCAATAACAAATTTTAAAAACGAATTTGCTCAATTTATCTATTTCTCCTTCCTTAAATATTTTGCTTTTTGTTATTTCTAACTTCTCTAAGTTAAGATTTTCTTTAAGAATTATTGCAGTTCTTATACTCTCAAAAACATTACTCTTGTTCTCTTTAATAATTTTTATATTTAAGTACCCTTTTCGTAGTTCATTATTCATTTTAATGTCCTTCATCTTTGCGACAAATATATACTGATTTTAGTATATAATTAATTATAAATCTTATACCTCCATAATTTCAACTAAAATTATTAGTTTAATAATACCTATTTTAATATTCGTTATCTCCACACTCTCCACTTTCTTTAGGATTTCTATTGCTTGGATTAGGGTTAGGATTGCATGTTCTTTTTGTTCGGGAGTGGTGATGCTGTTCAGGTCGAGTCTTTCAATTTTCTTGATTACGTTGTTTATGTGGTTCTGATCCTGATGGGTTTCGGGTGTGAGGTCATTTAGTTCTTCGAGGATGGCCTGCTTGATGTCTTCACTGGTACCTGTTAGTTCAATGTCCTTAGTGAGCTGTGCATAGTTATACCATAATCCACTAACGAGATAATCAATGGTGGTTATGAATGTGTAGATGTCTGCTGAATCAGGTAATTTCACTATAAAGTGAAGCATCTTTTCTGAGTTAATAGAAGGCGGTGCTGACACCGCGAACTGCCATGTGATTGAGTTATTATCAACATCACCGTCCTGGAAAACCTGAACTATTTCTACTCCGCCGGGAACTTCTTCTGTTACTTTGACAGTCAAAGGAACTACCAACGACTTTATTCTTATTTGTAACGGGATTATTCCACCGGGGATTATCTGAACTTCCTGTGGCTTGACATATTCAATTGAACCTTTTAATAGTTCTGATAATTTCGACAGGTTATCCTCTGTAAGATTTAAGAACAAATCAAACGGAAGATATACTACCTTACCTTTTCCATAGTTGTTCAGGACAATTGCAGGTGTCGGGTCATGCGGTGCAACAGATATTGTTCCATAACCCACAGAATTACTGGTATCGTTCAGCTCTGCTTTATAAACCAATTCTTCCGCTGTAAATATTCCACCTGTGGATATCGGCGAATCATCGAGTGAAACCATAATCGGCATTGTGGGATAACTGCCGTGATAAACAATTCCCAGGGCTTCAGGCTTATTGCCTTCGCCATTGAAATGATAGTATTTAGACGATATCAAACCCCTGCCTGCAAAAATATGCTCCCTCATCTCAAGCGAAGTGTGTCCTTCAAGATTTTTATAATTACCGAGAACGACATAAGTATTATACAGACTGCTCCTGAATCCTTTAACAAAATCTTCCTGATTTGTAGTTATATTATACATTAATAATCCCGACTCATCAAGAATCTGTGTTAATCTCTCTAACTTTTCAGAAGTGACATCTTCAGGTTTCTGATTCAGCCAAATTAAAACACTTGAAGCTGTGGAAAGGTCAATCGAACCTTCAAACTCTTCTGATAACTGAACAGTTATACTCTTTTCCTGTTCGACCGTCCCAAGGTTATCAAAACTCCTGTAACTGATTATATATTCACCATAATTATACATCGCAAGATTAAACGGATTCAAATAGTTAAGCCATCCGGTGTCTGTTGTTCCTGTGCTGTTCCTTATCATATATTCCGTCCTTTGGACTCCGGAATGCAATACAGGTTTATCAACTGTGGCTAATGTAAACCCGGTTCCTTTGATTACATAGATAGTTCCGTTATCTTCCCTTGAAGGTGCATAGGCAATCGTTGTTTCGGGTGATGAGTCGTCAACAATAACTGTAATCGTTTTTACCTGTTCGGTATTCCCAAGGTTATCAACTCCCCTGTAACTAATTGTATGCTGACCTTCTCCAAATCCTGAGAATGTGAATGCAGTGTTATATTCGATCCAATCTGAATTATCACCCTGTGAATCAGCACTTGTGCTGTATTGAATTTTATTCAATCCTGAGCCATTCTCAACGGTTGTAATAGTAAACGGAGTATTGGATGTTACATATTTATTATTACCGGAAATATATTTCGGGATACCGATTGAAATACCGGAAACAGGTTTGGTGTTATCAACAATGACTGTGATCGACTTTTCCTCTTCCTGGTTATTCGCATTGTCTATGCTTCTATATATTATTAAATATTCATCATCACTATAACCATTTAATGTAAACGGCACTGTATAAGTTATCCAAGCGGTGTTATCTATATCTTGTGCGCTTGCGCTCTTGAGCACTATTTTGTACTCTGTCTTCTTAACTCCTGAAATATCATCAGTTGCAGTTAGTGTGAATTCAGTAACACCCGTAACATAAACATTCTCTCCATCAACATATTTCGGTTCCCCTATCGAAATACTTGTCTCAGGAGGTGTGTTGTCAGCATTAATAAAGACCATTACACTTTGAACTTCCTCGTCATTACCTAATCTATCAGTACTGAAATATTCAATGGTAACCTCAATCTCTTCTACCCCTTCCAAATTAAACGCCCCGTCATAAATCTGCCAATCACCACCATTGATTCTATACATCGTAACAGAGATCCCGCATCCTGAATCAATTGCATTGAAAGTAAATGGAGTCTCATACCCAACATAAATATTTCCGTTTATAACTTCCTTCGGTTCACCAATCACAATCAATGTGGATGGGTCTGTCTTATCGAGAGTAACTGCCTTTGTATTAACTGAGCTTTGGTTTCCTGCATTATCAGCAGCATAATAACTTACAACATAATCACCATCCGAATATCCTTCCAGAGTAAATGCTTCAGTATTATAAACAGCCCAATTACCTAAATTAATTCTATACTTAATCTCATTAATACCTGAGAATGCATCGAATCCAAACATATAAATTTTAGTATTATCAGAAATAAATAAAATCTCATTTACTTCTAAATTAGGATACCCAAGATATGCTTCAACATAAGGTTTGGAATTATCAACCTTCAATATCATTGTATCGGGATTGGAATCCCCGGCAACTGAATCAGGACCATTACCGAGTGTATCAACAGCAGATATACTAATCACATGCGCACCATCCCATAGCTGAGTTGTGTCCACATTCATTGAATACTCAGCTGCTAATGTATTTCCTGAAACCTTTGTCATCAGAACAGGTGTACTTATGTCAATACAAAAATCAACTGTCTCAATCCCTCGATAATCATCCGTAATCAGGGCTTTGATATCAATTATTCCCCTATTCCAACTACCTTCAGTTGGCTCTGTAATCTGAACAACCGGTGGATTATATTCCCAACCAACCCTTGCAATCACTTCATTTGACGGACTACTCTCCTCATTGAGATTGTTTAAACCTGTAACAGTATAATGATACTCACCATCTTTGAGGTTATAATCAATGAATGATGTCTCCGGAGGTGAAGCCAGATCTGTACCATAAATCTCAAATTCCCTAATTTGACAAGAAGAGATGTAGGATGGAGAAAGAGCTATAATATCAATCTTAATTTTGCTTGTTTGAATAGGTTCTGGTAATGTGTAATAATAATACATATTATTATTATAGACAACACTTTTGATTGATTTCCAGGTATTGTTCTCCCAAACAGAAATAGTAAATTCATTTTGGAAAAAACTTCCATTCCATATAATTCTAATTTGATGTACTAATTTCTCTTCATTGAAATCCATCTCTACATAACCATCTTTAACTTGTGGAAATGAAGGATAATATGGAGTCCAGAAAGTACCTGGACTCCCGTCTTTTAATTTTATTATAAGCGAGTACGGCCACGGTCTTTCTCGATTCGAGGTTGCGATACAAGTACTATCAAGAGAGAGATTCCTAGCGCTTGTAGATGCTATCGTTTCAATCAGGTTATCATCCCTATAAACTTTATACCCGGAAATATCCGGATCGGGTCCCTGTTCCCAATCAAGGTGAACATCTTTATTATTTACTGCTGCAGTTAGATTTTGTGGTGGACACAGGTAATCCCAGATAACCGTTACAGCATCTGAAAGTTGACTGACATTACCTTCATCATCATAACTCTTGAGCTTTACATACTTCGGAATATTCTTAATCAGGCCTGAAACCAGGTATTCTTCAACGGTAATATTTTCAAAATTATCGAAAGTGTTCGGATTATCACTTACATAGATTCTATATCCTGTAACATTCGGATCAATAGATTTATCCCATTTAACAAGTGCTGTTTCACAGTTTTTCTCAACGGTTATATTCTCCGGAATCATTAAACCATAATGATATCGAACTATTTTCTCTTTTATATTTCCATCTTTCTCAAGGACAATCCTAACTTCGTTCCAGCCTTGTACTGAATCGATAAAAGTTACATTAAACTCTGTACTGAACGACGGTTGAATAATTTTCTTAAACTTAATCTTTTCATTCAGATAAATATTCAAGTTATAATCTATGTTCCCTCTTGTTTTACATGAGAAATTAACAGGTTCATTCCCTTCAGGATAAAATTCCTTATCTGTACTCGCTTCAATAATTTCGAAGTCTGCTTTATTGATGTAATACA
>DAOVMD010000176.1 GCA_030630935.1 Candidatus Mcinerneyibacteriota bacterium
ATCCTAAAGAAGCTAAAGCTCATCCTGTTATATTTTTTGTTCATGGCGGCAGCTGGAGTTTTGGGGATAAGTCCTGGTATAATTATTTAGGTTATTCATTTGCCAGGAAAGGTTTTGTAACTGTAATAATTTCATATCGTTTAGCACCTGACAATGTTTTCCCTTCACAAGCAGAAGATGTTGCAACAGCATTGGGTTTTGTCTTTAACAATATTGAAAGATATAATGGTGATAGGAACAAGATTTTTATTGGAGGTCATTCTGCAGGTGCACATCTTGTATCTCTTGTAATTTTAGATGAAAAGTATAAAAAAATCTATAATTTTGACCGAACAAAAATAAAAGGTGTTGCACTCCTTAGCGGTGTTTATATTATATCAGAAGAATTCTTAATTAAAGAAAGACATAGTAAACTTGCATATAAAGTATTTACAAAAGATAATGAAGTATGGAAAGATGCTTCACCTTTTTACCATATAGAAAAGAAAAAACTTCCACCGTTTTTAATTTGTTATGCAGAAAAAGATTGGCTGTTACTGAAATATCAATCAAAAATCATGCATAAGAAATTAATTAAATTTGGTATTGAAAGTGAGATACACGAAGTTCCAACAAAGAACCATTATTCAGAAATAATCTTCGCTCAATTTGCAGATGATCCATTACACAAGGTGCTGATTTCCTTCATTAATAATATACTGGATAAAGAAAAATGATGGGAAACATCCCTCAACAAAACATAGAGGTTCTTGATAAAATAAAAAACATTGACAATAGATTTTTTCAATGATATAATAAACCTTATTGTTTTAAAGAATATGTTTTCGTACCTATACCGTTTTAGAAGTTCATTAATAAGATGATTTAATATAAATCAGTTCTTTGAAATATTTACTTCCATACGATATTATTTGGAGAGTTTCAATACCAATCATCAAAGTATCAATCTTAAGTTTTTTACAGTTCATTAATTCAACTACATTTACTTTGTTCCATGTATACATTCTTCGAAAACCCTAAGGTTGGACTACATTTTTATATGTTTTTTAACATATGCCGCTTCTTTCCTGAGGTTGTTTTTCCAATATACAGTAAGTTATGTTATTTGGCATAAAAATTGATGTATAAATTTAACAATAGTTCTTTTAAAGAAGTGTAAAAAATATTATGAAAAAATATGAATGATTGTCAATCGTTAAAATCTATAATCAATATGCCTGTAAGAATTAAACTTGTTTTAGAATTCTAATCAGACAGGCAATTTGAGGGGACTAAATAGAAATAAAAAGGTTTCTTAAAAAGGATTTAGAACGATTTTGGCGAAGCATATTTCTTAGAACCTAATTAAAAAAAAGGAGGAGAAGATGAAAAAATCTCTCATCGTTCTAGTTGCAGTATTGTTCATGTTTACAGCTGTCCCTGCATTTTCACAGTTTATTGTTGGAGCTGATTATTTCAATTTTGAATTTGAAGATGAAACCGCTCCTATGTTTGGTGGTTATGTAGGCTATGATATGGGGGACTGGGAACTTTCCCTTTCATATTATATGTGGGAAAAAGAGTATAATTTCAGTTATGGTTCCACCTCATTTTCCTGGACTATGAAATTGAAACCGTTACATTTAATAGCAATTTATAAAATTGCTATTCCAAAATCACCTGAATGGGTTCCATTTGCGGGAATTGGTTATGGTCAGACAGAATTCAGTATTGAAGGTTATGAAGACGATGCTGAAAGTTATGATTCATGGCTCTGGATGATTGGGGTTAGGTATTATTTCAATCAGCAAACTGCAGTAAATCTAAAATATGTAAGCGCAGAAGTTGACATTGAAGGAAATACAGGAAACGGTTCCGGGTTCGGAATTGGAGTTTCCTATAAATTTAAATAACAATTCTTTTTTGTGGGAGGGTTCTATGCCCTCCCACACTCATCAGGAAAAATTTTCTCTATATATTTATTGCAATAAGGGATTAACAATGAATAATTTTTATACTGAATCATTCTTTATTTGACAAAAAGAAATAGTTATGATATAATAAAAAAGAATTTTAAACAGGAGGATTGCATGAAAAGACTTTTCGTACTCTTAGCAGTTTTCACAATGCTATTAATGACGGTTCCTGCTTCTGCCGGTTGGGTAGGAGAAGCGAGCTATTTCAATTACACATTTGAACTTAGACCTGAATATCCCGGTTCCTTTAGTGAGAGTGCCTGACAATTCGGCACATATTATTTAGGATATGATACCGGTGGAAATTGGGAATGGGGTCTTAGCTATATGGAATGGACAAAGGAACTTGAACCAGCTCCAGGCTATACTGAAAAGCTTACGCTTTATCCTACAATAGTTTATATTACCTATAAGTTTATATCAACAAAATCCCGTGATTGGGAACCGATGATTGGAATTGGTTATGGATCAGTTCGAACGGTTTTCAGTGGTAAATATACCGGACTTTATCCATGGTCTTATCACGAAAGTCATCGTTATGATGTATTCAGTTTCTTTATTGGAACTAGATATTACTTTCAGCAGAACTGGGGTGTAACGCTGAAATATATGCGCTATGAAGTCTATCCACAACATGGTTTAGTTCTTGGAAGCGGATTTAATTTTGGAGTAGTTTATAGATTTAAATAAAATCTAAAAGTTAGGGGTTCGAATAATTTCGAACCCCTTAATTTTCTTATGCAATGAAATTTCTCTGCATACCATGCAGTGATCTGCATGTGACTATTTTTGAGTCCTTAGTTAATTAGATATCTAAAGATTTAAAAAATTATATCTTCATTGACCAAAGCAATTCTTCAGAAAAAATAATTAAGTTTTTATTAGATCGTGGAAATCTTTAAACGCTGTTCGTAAGTCATTCAATAAGCTAATTATTTAAAAACGAGATTGCCACAGGACTAATGAATTAGTGCAAGATGCAGGCTATATAACTGCGCATACATAATTCGTCACTAAAAAACATTATTTTCAGTTGCACGATTGGTCAATTGACCAATCGTGCAACTGACATGAATAATAATTATGTCGAAAGACTTATGCGCAGTTATATAGATCTTCGATTCCCAATGACCCGGAACCACGCGCTTGCAAGAGATTGTCTGACAACTTGTGGATAAATTAAAACGAAAGTATTGTCATTAACGAATCGAAGATCTAGCGAAGCGTCGGAAAGTGCGATAAACAGCGCACGAGCTTCCTCATTTTATTCGGAACAGGCTCCATAATCTCGCTTTAAAGAAAAACTTTAGATTGCCGCAGTCGTCGCAATACTCCTCCTTCGCAATGACAAAATGGAGCTATCGGACAGCCTCGCTAGGGTTCCGGGCTGCGCAAATAACGGATTATCGGAGAGCCTTCGCATTTCGCCACGATTATGAGCGCTGCAAATAATGTCTATTAACACTTTACACTTCGAGAACATGGCTTCCTATAAAACAGCAGCACTCGATTGGTTAAATCCTAACATATATTAGTAAATAGAGTATCTATATTAAAATATTAATAATATACAAAAAAAATCTTGAAAAACCGTTAATTATATGTTATAATTTCAGAAATGTAAAACTAAAAAGGAGAAGACAATGAAAAATTGCAAAACCCTATACACCTTAATCGTTTTAGGTATTTTAGCTATTGCTGTCTCATTTAACTTTAGCTGTTCAAACGGCAATAAGTCAAATAACTCTACAGAATGGAAAGAAGGAGGTAAGGTTCTGGTTAAATGCGGTGATGTCAAAATGACAGAATCAGAAGTTGAATCAGCCTTATTAACCGTACCAGCTGCCAGGCGTGATTCTATTAAAAAGAATCCGGAACGTTATGCAGATTTTGCACAAAGACTTCTAACTTTAAAGTTGGGTTCCTCAAAAGCTCTTGAAAAAAAAGTTCATGAAACCGATGATTTTAAAATGAAATTAAATGAACTGGATGCAATGTACAATTTACAAGTTAAGGTTGCACTACAAGAGGCATATATTAAAAAAGAAGTAATGGATAGAATTATTATAACAGATAAAGAAGCAAAGACTTTTTATAATTCCAATCTTGCATTGTGGGAAAAACGTGAGGTCTCAGAAATTTTCATTTCTGTTTCACCTAATGCTACAAAAAAAGATATTAAAACAAAGGAATCTTTAGCTTTCAAGGTATATTATGAATTGAATGATAAGAAGACACCTTGGAATGAAGCTGTAAAGAGATATTCTAATTCGAGTGATTTAATAAAGAATAGAAATGGTTCAAAAGGATTAATCCATAGAAATAGTAGGAAGTTTCCCAATATCATAATTGTTGAAGCGTTCAAATTAAATGAAGTTAACAGTTCCACAAAACCGATTTCAACAAAAAAAGGTTTTTATATAATAAAACTTGATAAGAAAATCCAATTTGAGGAACAGCAGGAACAGATAAAGCGGGTTCTAACCAATAAAAGGGTCAGAAATGATCGGCAAGAGTTTATGGATAATTTAAAGACTGCACCCTTTGAATTTTTCATTGAAGGTTACGATCCAAATCAACCGCTATTAAAAACCAGACCAAAAAATGGTCCTGGAAAACCTAAAATAAAGAACATAGAAATTAAAAAAGGAAAATAAGTTTACTTATTGTGATAAAACGAAATTTTTTATTTTTAATAGCGCTACTTTTAATATTAGGTTCATTCTCTTGTAAACAGAATCACAAGCTGAAGGACGTAAAACACGAGGTAATCGTAGCAACTTTTAATGGCAATCAAATTACTCAGGCTGAATTTGAAGAACAATTTAATATTCCGGAAGCCTCGGTTACTGAATATAATTTATATTCACTTAGGTTGGAACTTTTGAATTTACTGATTAATGAAAAATTAATTTTATTAGAGGCAGAAGAGATGAATATTAAAATTTCTGATGAGGTCTTAACTGAGGAATTCAACTATCGAATTCACAAAAGATTTCATGCTGAGATTGAAGATAAGGATAAATTATTGAAGACTCTGAAAACACAATTAATAATTCTTGAGTTTATGAAGAGGAAATTTTCTAATATAAGCTTTACAAAAAAGGAATTACGTGAATATTACAATCAAAATTCTGACAGTTTCTATGAGCCTGACGAAGCTTCAGTTATGCAGATATTTGTATTAACTGAGAATCTTGCATCAGAAATCCATGCTCAACTTAAGAAAGGAAAGAAGTTTGAGGTAATGGCAAAGGAATTCAATGAACATCCCTATAAGGAGAATGCGGGATCTATCCAAACTTATAGGAAGGGAGAATTACCGCAGGAATTTGAAGTTGTTGTTTTCAAGCTGCGAAGGGGTAAGTTCTCAAAAGTTGTAAAATCCAATTATGGTTTTCATATTTTCAAACTTAAAAGTAAAAAAATGGCAAGAGTAGTTGAATTCAAAGAAGCGGAAAATATGATTAGAAATAAATTAACTGAACAAGCAATTGAAAAGAAATTTAAAATTTGGATTACTAAAGAACGCAGTAAATTTGATATAAAAATTAATCATAAATATTTGGAGAAGTAAAGGTATGATTTTAGTCTCCGCATGTTTAGCAGGACAGCAGTGTAGATACGATGGAACTTCGATCCCGAATGATGATATAGTTAATATGGTTAAAACTTACCGGGCATTACCGGTGTGTCCTGAAGAATATGGCGGCTTACCAATTCCCAGGTTTCCTTCGGAGATAGTTGGCGGGGATGGTTTTGATGTAATTGATGGTGGAGCATGGGTAATTGATAAACGTGGGAACAATGTAACAGAAAATTATATTGAAGGAGCAATTAAAGTTCTGAAATTAGCACTTTCAATGGAAGTAAAGAAAGTGATTTTGAAAACGAATTCCCCGGCATGCGGTTGTGGTTTTATTTATGATGGAACTTTCAGAAACCGTTTAAAAAGGGGAGATGGAGTTTGCACAGCTTTATTGAAAAGAAATAATATAATAGTTGAAACAAAATAACAGGAGCATAAAAATGTTTTATAAAGGAAAAAATCGCGTTAAATTTACAGTCTTTATTTTTTTAATAATGACAATTTTTATTTCTCAATATGTTCATGCAGGTAAAAACAAATCGAAATATTGGCGATTAGCGGTAAAAGGCGCGATTATTGCATCACCTACCATCGGGGACATTGATAATGATGGAAAGAATGAAATTGTATTTTGTTCATCGGTAGAACCATACATCTATGTTATAAATGCTGAGATGATGCCTTCATATCGAGAGGACATGGTCAAGTGGCAGAAGAAACTCGGAGAAAATACTGAGTTTTATGAATTATATAAAAATGACGACCCGACAGTTGTTTATGCATATCGTTACCCAACCAAGGCAGGATTTATCGCTTCCCCTATCCTTGAAGACCTGGCCGGGGATACTCCTGGAGATAAAGGAGACGGAACACTTGATATAATTGCTGTTGACAAGAATGGAACACTTTATATTCTGAATTTTAAAAAGAAGAAGAGACATAAAATTCATACCTCGAATATGGCAGTCATTGGTACTCCTGCCCTCGGAGACTTCACAAATGATGGTTACCGTGATATTGTTTTTGCTGGTAAGAACGGAAAACTTCTTATATAC
>DAOVMD010000293.1 GCA_030630935.1 Candidatus Mcinerneyibacteriota bacterium
ATCAAATCTTTACGGGATACTTGGTTCATACGGTAAGGGCTTCCGGCCGGGAGCCCCTACTAAGGCAATGCAATATATAATGCAAACCACTCTTCATTCTTCACTTTTCATTCTTCATTGCTGAGTGAAGCTCAGCTGCTCAGCTGGTTTTCCTTGACATAATACACCTTTTTCTGATATAATTAGGATTATAAGGAGTGTTTTCTAATGGCTTTAAGGAGTGTGAAAGATTTCAAGATTTTAAAATTACTCAAATCAAATGTAATTAGTGAGATATTTGAGGTTAGAGATAAGGTAAATAATATAAAATATATAATGAAAAAGATAAATAAGAAGAATCTAACTTTAAATGATCAAAAGTTAATTCTGGAGCGGTTTGAAAAGTTAAAAAGAATAACTTCAGGTAATGTTGTTTCTGTTTTTGATTCATTTGAGGAATTTGGATATATTTATATCATCACTGAATTTATTGATGGTAGGCCGCTTTCTGATTTAATATTATATAGAAAGTACTCTGAAAGAGTTACAGTCACAGTGCTGTTAAAATTCCTAATTAAAATTTGTAATGGTCTTGATGCCCTTCATTCGCAGGGGATTGTTCATGGAGATATAAAGCCTGCAAATGTCTTTATTACAAGTAGAAATGAAGTAAAGATAATAGACTTGGTATTAGGGATTCTTTCTGCAAACCGGATCGGGCATCTTGGTTTTTTCGATAAATTATTATATAAACTTGGTATTAAGAGGCATTTAGTTGTGATTGGAGGAACACTTCCATACCTTGCACCTGAACTTATATTTGAAAATACTCCCACAACTTATTCGGATATCTATAGTTTTGGAATATCTTTATATGTTCTACTTACCGGTGAGCTTCCTATCCCGGAGAAATATTTAAAGAATCCGAATTTAATTAAGTTATGGCACTTAAACCCATCAAAGATCCCCAGATTCCCTAATGAAATAAAAAAGGATATCCCAATTGATCTTGAGAATATAATTTTAAAATCAATTGCAGTTGATAGTAATGACCGATTTGAATCGGTAAATGCAATTAAGAAGAGATTAGAGTTAGTTTTAAATGATCTTGAGCATGGGAAAGTATATTAACTCAAGCAACAAAGTTGCATACCCAACGAAGGCTGTTCGACAACCCTTTATTTGTCATTGCGAAGTACTAATTCATTAGTGCTGTGGCAATCTAATGTTTTTCTTTAAAGCGAGATTACTTCGGGCAGTGCGCTGTTTACCGCACTTTCCTCGTAATGACAATCCTTACGTTTTTCTTGGAAAATAAGTTATCCACAGGTTATCGGACAGCCCCAGCGTGGTATATGAGAGTTGATTGTGTTAAGCATGCTTTCCCGATAATTTTAGCCAACAAAAATGGTCTGATAATAGGTTTGATTAGAGAAATAAATCAATGGGAGATAGAAACTTATAAATAAATTAAAAATCGGTTGCAATATAAAGAATTATTTGTTATAATATCTAATAATATATAATGTTAAAAATATAACAAGATTATGAAAAGACGAATTTTACTTACAAACGATGATGGTTGGAATGCTCCGGGCATTATCAAGCTATATGAGTTTTTTAAAAGCGAAAATGATGTTACCGTAATAGCTCCTTCCGGCGAACGAAGTGCAATTGCTCATTCGATATCTTTAGGTAAGGAAGTTGTTTTTACAAGGGAAAGTAATGGATTCATTTCAGTCTCAGGCACTCCGACTGATTGTGTATCCTTAGGTGTAAGAAGTTTCATGAAGGCTCCGCCTGATTTATTAGTTTCGGGAATTAATCTTGGTCCGAATATGGGTGATGATATTACATATTCCGGGACTGTTGCTGCTGCAATGGAAGGTTGTATTCTTGGTATTCCATCAATCTCGATCTCCATTAATTCAAAGGCAGATTTCAATTTTAACGTAATTGATAATCATTTAAATGAAATCATTGATAAGTATTTAGAGTCAGCTATTCCTGCAAAGACCTTTATTAATATTAACTACCCCAATATTGAGACTACAGCAATTAAGGGTATTCAAGTAACTTCATTAGGACATCATACGTATTTCGATAATATTGAGATTACCAGCAAATCCGAGGAAAGAATTATATATTTGAATAAACACGCCGCAGCCAGGTTTGAGGATATCGAAGGTACGGATTTTTGGGCAGTTGACAGGGGATATATATCAATTACTCCTATTAAATTGGATTTAACTAATTATAATAAACTGGAATACTTCAAGGAAGTATTGGTTAATCATGGATAATAACTTCAGTAAAAAACGTGAAAACATGGTACTCACGCAGTTATGGCAGCGTGGAAGGATTGTAGATAAATTTCTTCTAAAAGTAATGAAGGAAATTCCAAGGCATCAATTTGTTCCCGAAGAACTAATCGACACAGCCTACGAACCACGTCCTGTTGTGATTGGTCATGGTCAGACTATCTCACAACCTTATATGGTTGCGAGCATGACACAGGAGCTTAGGCTTAAACCAACTGATAAGGTATTAGAGATTGGAACCGGGTCAGGTTACCAAACAGCGATACTTGCTAAAATGGCAAATTTCGTCGTTACCATTGAGAGGATCCCTGAGTTATCCCGCGGAGCAGATAAGGTTTTAAAAAAACTTGGTATTACAAATGTGAAATTAGTAATTGGAGACGGAACAATTGGATATCCTGATGAAGCGCCTTATGATAAAATTATTGTAACTGCCGGGGCTCCCCACCTTCCCAATGCTTATATCGAACAGCTTGCAGAAGGCGGGATACTTGTAATTCCGGTTGGAGATAATAATTTTCAAGAATTAATCATTTTGAAAAAAGAGCACGGTGAAATAATAAAAAACATAAAAGAAGGTTGTATCTTTGTGCCATTAATCGGTGAAGATGGTTGGCGTGGATAAAAAAGTGAGGTATTAATATTATGTCAGAATTGAGAAAAGACCCAATAATAGGACGCTGGATAATTATTTCAGATTCAAGAAAACTTTTCGGGAATGGTGAGATCAGTTCTGTTATCAGGAAAGAAAATCCTAAATGTCCTTTTTGTGTCGGTAAGGAGGGTATGACTCCGCCTGAGATTGTTGCGTACCGGGATGCGAAGACCAAACCTAATACCCCGGGTTGGAGAGTAAGAGTAGTTCCAAATAAATTTGCTGCTTTGCGAATTGAGGATAAATTAAGCCGTCAGGGCGAGGGGATGTATGATAAAATGTCCGGAACCGGAGCTCACGAGGTTATTATCGAGACTACTAATCACACTGATTCACTTGTGGATTTACCATTGGAGATTTTAAGTGAAGTTTATTTCATGTATAGAGAAAGAATTATGGATTTGAAGAAGGACGAGAGATTTAAATATATACTTATATTCAAGAATGAAGGTAGTTTAGCAGGAGCTTCATTGGAACATTCACATTCACAAATTATTGCCACTCCTATTGTACCAAAGCGAGTTATGGAAGAGATGAATGGTAGTTTGCTTTATTATAATCTGAAGAGAAGATGTATATTTTGTGACCTCATTAAACAGGATTTGGATTTCCCTGACAGGATAATTTTTGAGACTGAACATTTTATTTCAGTTGAGGCTTTTGCGTCGCGGTTCCCGTTTGAAACTTGGATTATTCCTAAGGTGCATTCTCCATTATTTGAGGAGTCTTCCGATACGGTTTTGAAGGATTTAGCATTAATTATGCATAAGACATTAAAGACTTTAAACAAGGTTTTGAAGAATCCGCCTTATAATTACGTATTGCATTCTTCACCGGTGAATTTTAAATATAATGAGAAAAGTTATCATTGGCATATTGAGATTATTCCAAAGATCGGTAAGATTGCCGGTTTTGAGTGGGGTACGGGATTCTATATTAATCCAACTTACCCCGAAAGTGCAGCAAAATATTTAGTTAAAGCAATAAATGAAACATAGGAGGAGTTTTTATGAGAATAATATATGTAACATCTGAAGCGGTGCCATTTGCAAAAACCGGAGGTTTAGCAGATGTAGCGGGGGCTTTACCACCTGCGTTAAAGGAGTTGGGACATGAAGTATCGATTTTCATGCCGCATTATACGAAGTTCTTTGAAAAGACTCTTGGGAAAATGAGTGGTGCAAAACCTGAAAAAAAGGTTTTGATTAAGAATTTCAAAGTTCCAATCAGTAATAAGGAAATTGATGCAAGTTTAATTGTGTATAAGTTAAAAGGCTCAGGGATAGAATATTATTGTATTGATATCCCAAAGTATTTCGATCGGGATCAATTATATGGAACTAAAGAAGACGGTGACTATAAAGATAATTCTGAGCGCTTTATCGGATTCTCCAGAGCAGTTCTTGAAGCATTGAAAGTTTTAAAGGATAAACCGGATGTAATTCATGCAAATGATTGGCAGTCGGGTATGATACCTGTTTATTTAAAATCGACCTATGCAAAAGATCCCTTATTTAAGGATACAATCAGTTTATTTTCAATTCATAATATTGCATATCAAGGGATATTCTGGCATTATGACATGCATATTACAGGACTTGATTGGGATTATTTCACATTTGATAAGCTTGAATATTATGGTAGAATTAACCTGCTCAAGGGCGGGATAGTTTTCGCGGATGCCGTTAATACCGTTAGTAAACGCTA
>DAOVMD010000012.1 GCA_030630935.1 Candidatus Mcinerneyibacteriota bacterium
CCCATTAATCATGTTGTTGGAATCTTTGATTCCAATCTCTGTTAAAAATCTGAACTTAAGTATTTTTTTCTCTCCGTGTCCTCCGTGTTCTCCGTGGTAAAATATCTTTTTTTTTTGCTTTTATTTGTAAACTCCATCAAGACAGGCAAATGGGGGGAGAGAGATGAAAGTCCTGTAAATATTGTATTGTTCGAATCAATTAGAGATTTTACTAACAAACTTTTCACAGTACCATTAGTTTAGGAAGGAGATTAAATGAAAAAACAAATTTATTTAACAAGAACAGAAAAGATAAAATATAAAAAGCCGAAGTTAAAGAAACTGGAGTCGCTTAAGAAGATAACCTTGTTATCTATTCCAATTCCATAAATATCCTGATGATATGCAATATACCGCGTATTTACATTAAGCCTTAAACAAAACAAAGGAGGTTAAAATTCTGAAATTAATAAACTTAAAAGGAGAGTGTATATGAAGAATTCTTTTAGAATTTTTTCTGTCATTGTGGGAATTTTTCTTCTCACGATTGGCATGGCTTATGGAGATTTGATTATTTCCGAGGTTTGTGATCACCAAGTTGCCTGGGCAGCTAGGTATGTTGAGATTTATAATCCTACCGATAATCCAATTGATCTCACAAATTATACCTTAAATAGGTATGCCGGCACTAGTCTAACCCCAGCAACATTTACTTTCACTGGAACCATTGCATCTGGTGAAGCATTGGTTGTTGCCAGTAGTGCAACAGAATTCAACAATCAATTTGGTTTTGATCCCGATTGGTCAAACGGATCAGTTATAACCGGTAACGGTGATGATACTTATGAGCTTTGTTTTAGTGGTACTGGGATTGATATTTATGGAGAGATAGGTGTTGATGGTACAGGTGAACCATGGGAATATCTTGATGATAATGCTATAAGAGCTCAGACTGTTTGTACTGGGACCACAACCTGGACAGCTTCCGAGTGGACAATAACACCTGGTGTAGGGACTTGTGATCCGAGAAACCATGTTTGTGATTGTCCAGCAGGAGCCTGTAATCCTGATACAACTGCTCCAGACTGGACGGTTTCAGGTGTTGCAAATTTAGTTGTAACTGATCCGGCTACGAGCGGTGAACTTGATCTTGATTGGGATGATGCAACCGATGCAGATAACCCAACAACAATTAAGTATGCTGTTTATAGAGATACTTCGAGTGGTTTTTCTCCTGGTGCCGCAAATAGAATTGCAACAGGTTTAAGCACGAGTGCTTATGCGGATTCAGGTCTTAGTGATGGTACACCTTATTACTATAGGATTGAGACCTATGATTGTGCAGCACAGACAAGGTATAATACCGACGAAGGTTCAGGAACTCCAACTGCTCCTGTTCCTGATACAATCTATTCAGTTCAGTTTAATAATACAATCCAGGGAACAGACCCTGATTGCTTCCCGTCCACAAGAGATGCGGAAGTTGGTGTGACACTTCAGGGAATTGTTTCTGCAATTACCGGTGGTCATTTTTATATTGCTGAATCATCTGCACCGTGGCATTCAATTTATGTTTATAACTCAGGTGAAGCACCGTTAGTTGGTGATCTAATCACATTAACCGGTGAAGTTGATGAGTATAACGGTTTGACAGAAATGAAGAACCTTTCTTATTATAATGTTGACTCTAGCGGTAATCCGGTTCATGGTCCATACACAATTACCTGTGAAACTTATGGCGGCAGCGGTGACTGGGGTGCAGCTTGTGATGCAAACACGGAATCAATTGAAGGTTCACTTGTAACACTCTATAATGTTGAAGTTAGTTCTGAGATAAGTAAATACAACTACTGGAGAATTAAGGACCAGGGCGGAACATTGCATTTCGGCTGTGATGATACTTATTATGACCCTGCCGGAGATATCATTAACGGTCGTCAGATTGATCAGATCACAGGTATAATAACGTATGGATATGGTTATTACAGATTAAACCCCAGAGATGCGGGAGATATTATTTTTGCAGGATGTAATCCTGATACGACTGCACCTGACTGGACAGTTTCAACTATTGCAAACTTAGTTGTTACTGATCCCGGCTCTGGTGGTGCACTGAACCTTGATTGGGATAATGCAACAGATGCAGATAATCCTACAACAATCAAGTATGCAGTTTACAGAGATACTTCAAGCGGATTTGTTCCCGGAGCAGCAAATAGGATAGCAACTGATCTGACTAATAGCGATTATGCAGATTCAGGTCTTGTTAACGGTACACCTTATTATTACAGGATTGAGACCTATGATTGTGCAGCACAGACAAGATACAATACAGATGAAGGCTCTGGCACTCCGACCTTGATTTCTTATAATCCCGGTGATATTGTTATCAATGAATTTTATCCAAAGGGAACGGAATGGATTGAACTCTACAATACAACCGGTGGACCAATTGATGTTGGTAATTGGACTGTATTTATTGATAGCCAGAGCGATTCCGATCTCACGGGAATTCTCAGTCCCGGATTAACTGTTCCTGCTGGTGGTTTCCTAGTAATTGACAAGGATTCCATTTCAAATGTTGGGCATTGGGATGGAACTGATATGGATAATGACGGTGCTAAGATTTATTTAAGACAAAGCGCTGTAGATATTGATGTCGTTGGTTTTGGAATAGAAGGCAGTGCACCTCTTGCGCCATCAAATTTTACTATTGCTCGTGTATTAGATGGTATTGATACTGATGATGACGCTGTTGATTTCAATATCACCGGCGGAGCTGTTGGCTCTGTTACTAAAGGCACAACAAATAATGGCAGTGTTCCCGCAGTAAGTTTAGGAACAACTGTCGTTATTAATGAACTTGATAGAACCCCAGCTGTTGGAAATGATAAGATAGAGATTTATAATCCGACTGGTGTTGCGATTGATATGACCGGGTTTTTCTTCTCAGATGGCGATGGTTATCTTCCTCTTACTTCAACACCTATCGTTCCTGCAGGCGGCTTTGTTGTCCTTGAGGAAGGTATAGATTTTGCTAGCGGTCCTGAGATTGGTTCAACTGACGTAGCATATTTATTTAATGCAGTAGGTGTCAGGTTAGATCAGCTTGGTGTTAATGGCGAAACTGAAAATGAAACCTTCCAGAGAGTTCCGGACGGAGCAGGCCCCCATGATGGATATAACTGGCTTACTTCAGGCGGATGTACCACATACTTCGATGTCCCTGAAACTCTTGGTGCAACGAATGGAACAAATGTTCCGCCAGCCCAGGTTACAAACCTTGCTGATCATGGTATTGGTTTTACTTATGTAACCTTGACCTGGACTGCTCCGGGTGACGATAGCAATTGCTCCGGTACAGCACAAACTTATGATGTCAGGTATACCGTTCACCCAACTGTTCTCATAGAAGGAAATTGGAATGCTGCGACACAGGTAACCGGAGAACCGACTCCTTCAATTCAGGGAACTTCAGAGAAGTTCACTGTTATGAATCTTACAAGTGATACAACCTATTACTTTGGAATAAAAACACAGGATACCGGTGCAGCATGGTCGGATATATCTAATGTTGTTTCAGTTCATACGGGTGTTATATTTGCAAATGATACCGATACAAAGAATTATACTGATCCGGGCGATGATTATCACTATATTAATTGGGAAGTAAATGTTAGATTCCATAATAACTCAGGTGCTGAAACTGCTTCAAATATTACAGTTGAGATAGTTGATTGTACCGATTGGGTAATTGTTGATGATCCAACTTCTGTATATCCGGATATTGGTCCCGGAGCTGAACTGTGGAGTGATGAACTTATTCCGTTCCAGTTTGACCTGACAAATAGACCGCCGGCAACTAATTATATTAATGTCTGGTTTGATGTGACATATTCACTCGCAAAATCAGGTAATGTATTTGAAAGAGTCGGTGTGACAATTGAGATTCCAAAAAGCTCACCTGTACCGCATAATATTACAGCAAAGTCTGTGGATGATGGTGTGAAATTAGATTGGGATGCTGTTGACGGATCTGATGGGTATAATGTTTATAAATTGATAAATGATACCTGGACAAAGATCAATGGTAATCTGATTACTGATACAAGTTATCTCGATAAGAATGTTACAGCTGGTGTTGAGTATTCATATAAGATAACAAGTATTGCAAGCGGAATTGAATCAGGTTATTCTGAAACAGTGAAGGTTGTATTTACTGAAGATTATGAAACCCTCGATGAAATAGTTACATATCCTAACCCGGCAAAAGATAAGGTTATATTTGATAAATTACCCAAAGGAAGTAAGATAGATATCTATACGATGACAGGGGAACTTGTCTATTCTATGACTGTTAGAAATGCAAAATCTGAATGGCACCTTATTAATGCAGCGGGAAGAAAAGTCGGAAATGGAATCTATTTCTACGTTGTGAAGCATAATGGTAATCTGAAAACCGGTAAAATTGCCATTGTTCGATAAGGGGGATATTGATGAATAGAAAAGAAAAAACGAAAAAAGTTGAGTATAAAAAACCAAAATTAAAAAAACTTGAATCACTGAAGAAGATTACTCTATTATCAATTCCGATTCCTTAATACCGTAATGTCTATCTGCCCCGGGTTAATTCCCGGGGCAGATAGTTTTTTTATCATTACGGCTGAACAACCGGGCATTGTAAAGTTGAAAACTTTAATTTATTATTAATAGGCTCCTTTGAGACTGTCTGACAACTCCATTTTGTCATTGCGAAGGAGGAGTATTGCGACGACTGCGGCAATCTGGGGGGTGCAAGGCACCCATTTATAAACCCTGCTTGCAGGGGAAGCTCCCTTTTTAAAAAGCGAGATTACGGAGCCTGTTCCGAATATAGTGAGGAAGCTCGTGCGCTATTTACCGCACTTTCCTCGTAATGACAATACTTTCTTTATTAATAAAAAAGTTGTCCACAAGTTATTGGACAGTTCCAACGGAACTTACAAGGCCCCTCGGGAATATAGAAAACCTCTGTGAGGCAATTACGTATGGAAAAAATATCATTTATTTTAGTATTAACATTTCTGTTTATTTCAAATACTTTTTCTACAATAAACTGGACAAGTTTACCAAATTTAACTGAGAAGAAGAAAGGTTCAACTTCAGTTTCGTATGAAGACGAAATTTTTGTATTTGGCGGATTTAATTCGTCGAATGGATTTCTTAATACTGTAGAACATTATAATCTCACGACTTCAACAGCATGGGTAACCCTTTCTGTTTTACCAACTCCCAGGGCGAATTTAAGTTCAGTCATCTGTGATACAAATGTATATGTAATTGGCGGCGGGAATGACCCGGGATCACCTGGCGCAGCCCTCGATGTTGTACAGGTATTTGATGTTATCAATAAAACTTGGGATACTTTTCCTTCCTTGAATACTTCACGTTCTTATCATTGCTCTGAAGTTGTTGGTGATACAATTTATGTATTTGGCGGAGGTAATTCCACTGATGCATTTTTAGATTCGATTGAGAAGATAACAATTGGTGATCCATCCTGGACCACGATTTCTACTACACTTCCATCAGGTTGGAAACAGATGGCATCTTGCGAATTGTCAGGGAAGATATATATCGTTGGTGGTCAAAACTCAGGTGCCACCGGCGACCTTTTGATTTTTGATCCGGCAGATGAATCAATTACCGAACTTACATCTTCGACAACTCCACGATTCTTAGCAGGTCTTATCTCCACACCATTTCGTTTATTCTTTGTAGGTGGAGATAATGCCGGACCATTAACAACAGTTGAGATGTACAAGACACCTGTTGACACTTGGGTTACAGAAACGGACCTTCCTTCTTCCCGTTCAGATTTCAGTATAACCTATTCTTCCGGGTTTGGTATAATTATTACCGGCGGGTTTTCCGGAGTACAGATCCTGGATACGGTCTTAATAGGTGAACTTGTGCAGCCGCCATTGAAAGTTAATTCAATCTCAGGTAAGGTAATTAATTCTTATACAAAACTTCCTGTCGAAGGAGTAACCGTTTCTATAACTGACCAAGCCCTTCAGGAAACTACAGATTCTGATGGGAACTTTTTATTCTCAAATCTTGATTGGGGAGCGATTGAAATAATTTGTGATAAGGACGGGTATATTCAGAATAATTACAACTTTGATTCTGAACCGGATAAAGATTATAATATTGAAATTGAATTAACAAATGATTCAGATAGAATAATTTCAATTAATGGAATTGTGTATGATGAATTGACGGGTCTTCCGTTACAGGGAGTGAAAGTTACCCTATCACCTGATGATGAAATTATTACAACGGATAATAGTGGTAATTTTTTATTTTCTGACATTATTTGGGGAGATAAAAAATTAACATTTAAGAAATCAGGATTTATTAGGCAAAGTAAATCTTTTCTTGGAGAGCCTAATGAAACTTACTCATTTGAAATTTATTTAAAACATCAGACTACAACTGAACCCCTGATATTTCCAAATCCATTTAATCCATTACGCGGAGACCTGAACTTGATATTTCAAAACCTGAAATATATAGAGGTTTATACTATTTCCGGAGAGAAAGTATTTGAGAAGGAGACCAATTCCTTTTCCTGGAATGGCCGTTTACAAAATGGAGATATTGTAAGCTCAGGAATATACATTTTTAGGATTGTAAATACTAATGATGAGGTTTTTATACGTAAAGTTGTGGTCTTAAAATGACCTCACAAATCTATTCTTTTGCAGATAAGAATATTAAATTTAAATTTTCCGAAGAACAGCTTAAAGATTATATAGAAACAGCCTTCCCAGAGTTTAGCATTGAACCCGGGATAATTAATATTGAAGTAAATTTGAGTCTAATTAATAGCACACAATTTATAGAATTAACTTCAAAATTTAAGAGTAATAATTTAACTGCTTCTCATCCTGAGTCAGGGTTGGAATATTTCTGTGATTCCGGGAGTTTATATATTAAATTAAGGGATGCCGGTGTTTCAGAGCTCAATTCAGGAAAGTATAATATTTATATAAATAAAAATTCAAATGCCTTAAGGTTGGTTCCAGATTTTCTTATTCAGCCAACAGTACTTGAGATATTAAGAATGAAGAACGTGTTCTTCTTTCATAGTGGAACATTATCATTTAAAGGATTAGGAGTTTCATTTACAGGATTGAGCGGTGCAGGTAAATCAACTTTAATATATTCACTTGTGAAATCAGGGTGGAAGTTCCTTTCTGATGACCTGACTTTATTCAACTTGAACGGTGATAAACTCTTTTCATTTGGTAAGGATATAAAGGTTCCGATTGATTCATTAAAATTACTCGGTGAGAATTCAGGAAATATTTTAACCGGGAAAAAACAGATAATAATATCAGATAATTATTTGGAATCTATTAATCCCGGATATTTAATATTTCTTGAAGATAGGAAGAATGTACCGGCAATTTCAGAGGTATCCGGCACTGGGGTTCTTCAAAAATTACTGGGGAGCAGTATAATCCCAACGTTTAAGGACGTTAATTCCGAAAACTTCCAAGCCATAAATAAATTACTCGATAATTATAAAGGTATTTATCAGTTAACACTTTCAAATAACTTAAACGAAGTCAAGTCCTTGCTTGAGGTGACGCTTGGATAGTTACAATGAAATCATAAAGATGTATGAAGATGAATTCAGGTTAAAACTCTACTCGGATATTTCCAGGATGGAGCACGGTTTATTTCTTGAGGAATTTGAAATTCGAAAAAGGTATTTAAAAAATCCGGGAAAACTCCTCGCTGTAGGTTGTGGTGGAGGAAGAGAAGTATTTGAACTTGAGAAAGAAGGGTTTGAGGTTACAGGTGTAGATTTATCTCCGGGAATGATCGAAGCTGCAGAGAGAAATAAAAAGACACTTAATAGTAATGCTGAATTCAAAGTAATGAATGCAGTTGATCTCGATTTTGAAGATAACTCCTATGATTATATTTTAATGTGGAATCAGATATTTGAAAATATTCCAAAGGAAGAGGAGAGAATCAGAACTCTTAAAAATTGTAGTAGAATCCTTAAACCAAATGGAGTACTTTCTTATACTGTTTTTAATCAAAAATATTCATTTAGAAACTTACTCGGGGTAATGACCAAATCAGGATCAGGTTTTTTTAAGGCACTTAGGTTCTATAAAAACTTTGTTTTTTGGAGAAATACACTCAGGTTTGTGAAAATTTATAATTTTTTATTTAGACAGGATATGTTTAAGAAAAAATTAATTTATATAAATAAATCCGGGTACTGTTCAGTTCGTCAGAAAAAAGGAAGTGTGCTTGCCCATATCCATTCCTATAAAGATATAATTGCCGAATTAAACTCTGCAGGATTTGATAAATTTAAAATAACTTCTTTTGAAGAATTAAGATATGAAAAGAAATTTAATTGGAAGACTCAGGGTAGTGTGCTTCTCTATGTGACAGTATTTAAAAAGTGATTGTTAACACTAAATATTATAAAGAAGTTATTATGAAAAATATAACTACAAGAAAAATAAGTTTTAGCTTTATTCCCTTTATTTTACTATTTATATTTTTTCTAAGTTGTCCAAGATTGATTAAAAGTGTTCAGAAAAGTGGGGGGCATTACAATTGCTAAATACAATGTGCTTATGCAACTAAAAAGAACAGATAAATATAATAAAAATACTGTTGTATGAAATGCTTGGGAGGTTAAGAAGAATTAAAGGTAAAGAAAAACACGAAAGGATATTTTACAAAGAAGAGTCGTATAAAATACAAGGTGCAATTTTTGAGGTGTATCGAGAGATGGGCTGTGGTTTTCTTGAATCAGTATACCAGGAGTGTTTGGACCTGGAATTGAGAAATAGAAATATCCCCTTTTCTGCTCAGAAAGATGTAAAACTTACTTACAAAGGCGAGTTGTTACAGCAGAATTACAAACCTGATTTTATTTGTTACGACAGAATTATTGTAGAGATAAAAGCTGTAAAGGCAATTGCACCTGAACATCAGGCCCAGTTAATTAATTATTTAAAGGCGACTGGTTTGAAACTTGGTTTGCTGGTGAATTTTGGTTCATATCCAAAAGCAAAAATAGAACGGTTTATAAACAGCGAAAAACATGAAAAGAAATAAAAAAGAAGAAGATTGAACATCGAAATGTGCGAAATACACGAAAAAAGAAAATGATTTATTTACCGGAAAATCGGATAATTCGGTTCGCGCTTTTCGCGTTTTTCGTTGTTCTAAATGAAATCATTTAATTGCAATTATAAGCTATCACCGATGTGAAATCGAGGTAAACTTAATTATCTCTCTCAGTTTGGCAGCCAGCTGAAGATTTTTTATTATTATTATTCTTTCTATTTTTTGTTTTGTGTTAGTTTTTCCTGTTTTGAAATGTAATTTGAAAAGATCAGTTCAATCAACAGGAGTGTAAATAGGATTATTAAGAATAACCTTGTTAAATCTTTTCTTCCGGTTCTTTCTGATCCGGAGTCTCTCTGGATAAAGTCATTTTTTGAAATAAAGTTAATTTGGGGAATAATTTTTTTCATTTCTTGTTTCGAGATATAATTAAGTTTAGACTCTTCCTTATCATAATTGATAGTGAAGACATGTCTTTCATCTTCATTTATTGTTTCGTACTGAAGGGTATAAAACCCGATTGATTTTAATTCGGGGATTCGAACAAAGACTCCATTCTTTAGATATTTCACAGAATCTGAGAGGTTAAGATTTAAGTTTTTTCCAATAAGATTGATGTTTTCTTTATACGTATCCTTGAGTTTAATGAGGATGTCTTCAGAGATATTGAACTCTATTCTTCCTGCTTTCTTAAATTCAGAAGTTTTGAAGTCAAGTAAATTATGTATAAATGGTAAAAAGATAGGCTTTAACGGAAGATTTGACATACTTCTATCAGGAGAGAAACCCATTATAATAATTTTCCCCGGTGCTTTTTTCCCTGTTGCAATCACAATTTTCCCTGATGCATTTGCTAAACTAATAATACTATCGGATTTCTGAAAACTAATCAACTGATAATAATCAACTTGATCCAATGAACCATTTTCTTTATGTCTCATGAATTCAAATGGCGGGAATGAAGTATCAACAAAGTTTATCTTTAATGCTTTTTGTTGAGCATTAATGATCTCTTCAATTCGCAAATTAAATATATTAGAGAATTTTTCATTAAACGTTTTCTTTTCAGTCTCTCCACTCAGGAAACAAATCATCTCACCGCCTGAGTTAATAAATGTGCTCAAAATCTCAATTGAATCTAGGAAATCCATTGGATTCAAACAGATAAAAAATTTATATTTCAAATCAGGAATTTCATCAGGTGAGATATTAGAATATCCAAAAGGCGATTTCCCCGGGTTCTCCGGGAATGGGTCCATCGCAAGTTTCAGGAACTTATCAGAATCATTTCTAACAAGCAGCGGAATAATAAATTGTTTAGAAGGTTTATAAATTTTGAAATATTTATTATCAGCTTCAAGGTCATCATTTGTAATTGAAACCTCAAGATATTGTTCAGTATTCTCCGGGATATTTATTTGAAAATGAAGGACTTCGCTTGAGTTACTCTGAATCGTGACGGTCTGCTCAATTATTCTTTCTGGTTTTGCGACTTTAATATCAACTGTTGCAACTTTCTTTGATCTGTTAACCAAAGTTATCTTGAGCTCTTTCTGATTCGGTTTTTGTGTTGAACTCAATTCAACCGATTCAATTCCAACATTAGTTACCTGGCTTACATTAACTTCGTCACTGATTTTAGATGAGTAAATATCTATATTATCCTGCTTAGGAATTATTTCTGAGGTGAATGAAATCTTTTGATAATCAGATATGAGCAGAATTTCCTTATTTGTAAGTGTCGAATTCTTAAGAATCTTAATTGCGTAATCTAATGAATTATTTATATATGCCCTGTTATCATTAGGTTTGATTTTATCAAGATTCTTTCTTAGGTTAGAAATATTTCCGTTATACAGCATCACCGGGACACGGTCAGTTGAAAGGATAATTATCTGATCTTTATCGGTAAAATTTTGAGTATAGTCATAAATAAACTCTTTCGCATTTGAGAAGAGGGGTTTTCCAAAATAATTTAAGTTCATGGATGCAGATGTATCTAAAACAATTACTAAATTAGTTTGGGAATGAGATTTAAAGAAGGAAGCCGGCAGGTTATAAATAATTAATCCTGCAAATGAAATCACTAAAACTATAATTATTATGATTCTTAATAAGAGCAGTAAAAATTGTTCCAGCTTAAGTTTTCGCATTTGAACTTTATGGCTGAACTTGAGGAATTTAAGTGATGGGAATAAAATCGTTTTAAATTTTTTTTGAAACAACAAGTGAATAATTATTGGGATTACAGTTGCAATTAATCCAATTAACAAGGTATAATTCAGAAAGAAAAAGTTCAACGATATAACCTCTTTCGCTTGTTCAAGTATTTCAAAAGGACTCTATCAAAGGAAGTTGTAGTATCAACCATCATATAATCAATTTGGTTTTTCCCAAGCTCCTTTAACAGTCTCATTTCCCAATCCTTCACCGATTTTTTATATGTCTCCCGGATATTTTCAGTAACAGTCTTTAATTGTAATCCTGTTTCCAGGTCAATAAATGTCATAGGCCCTTTAAAAGGTAGATAAATCTCATCATAATCTAAAATATGAAATACAATAACTTCATGTTTCGCATGCCTAAGATGTTTAATCCCTGACATAATCTTATCCGGGTCATCCCATAAATCAGAAATAAGAATAATTAATCCACGTCGTTTAAGTTTCTCAGCAAGGATATGAAGGATTGGAGTAATATCAGTATTTCTTCCGGGCGTAATCTTTTCAAGTGAATGGAGAATATGCTGAAGGTTATGAATTGAATTTCTCGGCTGGATCATATCTCTGATTTTATTATCAAAAGTAACAAGTCCAACACTATCACTTTGTTTCAGCATGAGATAAGATAGGGTTGATGCAATGTAAGAAGCATAATCTAATTTTGTGATGTTTGAAGAGTTTTTTCCCGAGTAATTCATTGAAGCAGATTTATCAAGGAGAATATATGATTTCAGGTTCGTTTCTGCTTCAAATTGCTTAATATAAAATCGGTCGGTTTTTCCGAAGATTTTCCAATCAAGATATTTAATTTCATCACCCTGGTTGTAAGGGCGATGCTCCGCAAATTCTACGTTGAATCCGTAATATGGACTTTTATGAAGACCTGTTAAGAAACCCTCAACAATTAACTTGGCAATTAATTCAAGCCGTTTTATTTTAGAAATTACTTCAGGTTTAAAATATTTATACATTTATTTTGAATATTCCTTTTTTATCCAATGCACAGCGTCAAGTATATCCCTGGCAACATAATCAGGAGATAATTCCCATTTTTCACGATCATTCTCCCATTCTCCAATTCCATACCCGGTTAAGACAAGTATCGTTTTCAGGTTTAGTTTATTCCCAAATAATACATCTTTATATCTGTCTCCGATCATAAAAGAATTATCCATATCAATTTGAAATTCTTCAAGAGCCTTGTTAATCATTCCGGGTTTTGGTTTTCGACACTCACACCTAATCGCATATTTTTCAATTACACCATCGGGATGATGAGGGCAGAAATATAAAGCATCAATCTTCGCACCGCCATCTTTCATTTCACCGATTAATTTATTATGAATCTTATTAAGAGTATCAAGGGTATAATAACCTCGAGCAATTCCTGCTTGATTTGTAATTATGATTGCTAAGAATCCCATATCATTAATTAACTTTACAGCTTCAATTGCACCGGGTTGAAGAATTAAACGGGTAGGATGATTAATATAACCCCGCTCTTCATTAATTGTACCGTCTCGATCTAAAAATATCGCAGGCCTTTTCTTCATAGTTTTTTCCCTTCTAATAATTCATTAACTTTTATTATTACTTCATTAGAAGTAATTTTATGCATACAAATATAATTAAACTTACACTTCTTCCTGAAACAGGGTTTGCAATCAAGATTAGATTCAACATACCTGGATTTATTTCCCCGTGGCCCTGTCCAGGTAGGGCTGGTCGAACCAAATATCGCAACAAGTGGAATTCGTAATGCATCTGCAATGTGCATCGGTCCTGAATCATTAGTAATAAAGAACTTTGATTCAGATGTAAGGATGATTAATTCTTCAAGATTTGTTTTATCTATTAAATTGATGAAGGATTCAGGGATCTCAGTGTTAATCTCTATCTCATTACTGAAACCAATTAAAACAGGTGTAAATAAATATTTTTTTTGAATATATTTCCCAACATCAATGAAATTTGAAAAGCTCCATCTTTTTGCAGGTCCGTAAGTTGCACCGGGTGAAATTATAAAAAATCTCTTATCCGGAAGGCTGAATTTTTTTAAACACTCTTCAGAAGTTTCAGAATCAATGTTATATATATTTGATAATTTTTCAGGATTTACTCCTGACAGGAAAGAATATATCTCGGTAAATCGGTCTGAGAGGTGAATAGACCTGAAATTATTTTTTTTAAAAGGAACCTTATCGGTAAGGAAAACTCCCCGAATTTCAGAGTTGAAACCTACAATCTTTTGTATTTTTGCTTTCTTAAAGATATGAGCAGATGAAAAAGATAATGGAAATATGATCCCAATGTCAAGCTTAAGTTCCTTTAACTGCATAATTAATTTCTTCTTAGCTTTCTTATCTTGAAAGTCACATGATAAAATCTTCAAGCCAGGAGTGAAGATTCGAAAGAATTCTTTTAATCCTTGCTTGGTCAGAATAAAGATTTCGGATTTCTTATAAAAATTCATAAGATTATAAATCGTCTTTAAACTCATGATAGAATCACCTAACCAGTTAGGAGTTCTAATTATTATCTTTTTCCTATTCATGATTTACTAACCAGTTCTTAATTTTAGCTGCGACTTTTTCCGGGTTTAAATTAAACATACATTTAAAATGGCCCTTAGGACATTTTTCCCAACCATGAAGAGAACATGGTCGACACAGCAATTCGGAGTCTTCAATAATTAATGAATTCTCTTGATTTGGAGCAAAACCTAACTGAGTAGTTGTGCAGCCGAATAATGCAATTGTTGGTTTACCAATACCCGATGAAATATGCATTGGACCCGAGTCATTTGCAATTACCAATCTGGAAATTGCAATTGCAGCAGCGGTCTCTTTAATTGATAATTCCCCGGCAAGGTTTGGCATGCCTGTTTTTTCAGAGATAAATTGGCAAATTTCATACTCATCTTTTGTTCCTAATAAGAAGAATTCAGTATCTAATCGATTAATTAATTCTATAAAATATTCCTTTGGGTACATTTTAGTTGGCCACTTTGACGCGGGAAAGATTAAGCCAGCTGAAACTAAACCCGGGATTCTAAGTTTTAACTCTTCAGCAAGTTCGGTATTAAAGAAATATTTATATGAATTTGAAATATTATCATTATCATTATTAATATAGCTCTTTATAGTTTCGAGATATCTCCTCGTAACAGGCTGAATACTGAAGAGTAAATGAAATAAAACATAAATATTTCTTCTGAGTGCTTGTGATTTCCATGTAACCTTCCTTTTCGCATTAAGTTTTTTAGAAAGATAAACAGTTCTAAAATTCCAATGTAAATCAATTAATAAGTCAAAATTTATTTTATTCAATTCAAACTCATTGATAAAAGTATTTAACCCTTCCTTTTTATTATGCTTAATTCTGGTCTCAACATAGAAAATCTTATCGATATGAGGATTGTCGTCCATTAAACCATGGTATTGCGATGATGTAATGAAGGAGATTCGGGCTTTAGGGTATAATCGTTTCAACTCCTCAAAAACTGGTGAGGTCATTACAATATCTCCCAGGGAACTAAGTCTTAAAATAATAATTTCTTTCATAACTTGCTTAAAATTATCTCCTGTAATTTTGGTTCATCATCAATTTTTAAATTTAATCTCGAATAAATTAAATTTTCAGGGACTCCTTTTAGTTTATTAATCTTCACAAAGTCTTTTTGAGTTGTAATTATAAAAGAAACTTCTTTTGAATCAGCGTAATGATTAATCACTTCCAGATTTTCTTCGGAATAAGGATGATGATCCGGAAAAATAAAACTTTTCAGTATTCTACATCCAAGATCCTTAAGTATCTTATTAAATGAATAAGGATTTGCAATGCCTGTAACAGTGATTATATTCTGTTCCCCGACTTCATTTAATTCAATGGTTCGACCACTGTTATTATGAAATTTTTCGATTATATGACTGGAGTGAAATATGGGAACATCTTTGGTTAGACGTTTTCTTAAAATTATACTAATCTCATTAATTTTCTCGGGCGAAACTTCCGAAACGTGAGTTAATATTATTATATCGGCTCGCTTAATACTTGAGAGAGGTTCCCTTAAAATACCTGCGGGTAATGTCAGATAATTACCAAAAGGAAGAGTCGAATCTATTAATAAAATATCAAGGCACTTTTTTATGCCCCATTGCTGGTAGGCATCATCTAAAATCGCCAGATCTAAATTCTTACCTTTGAACTTATTGATATTGGCAGCACGGTTTCTCCCTGAAATAACCGGGATGTTTTTTAACTCATTTGAAATCTCAAGGGTTTCATCTCCAAATTTATCCTGATGGTTTATTCCTGTAGCTTTCTTTGATGAAGCCTTGTATCCAGTTGTGAAAATCCCCGGCTTTAAATTTCTCCCGGTTAAAAATTTCCCTAACCAGATTGTAAAAGGAGTTTTTCCTGTTCCGCCAACTGTAATATTCCCAATTCCAATGATAGGGATTCCAAGTTCTATCTTAGATGTAGCGCTCTTTTTAAGAAACAATAAAAACTGATATAAAATAGACAATGGAAATAAAAAAATACCCCATATTATTCTGAACAGCTTAGATTTCCTAAATAAAAGATATATACTCATTATAAAACTCTACTTATTATTTTTGTATTATATCAGAAAACTACTGTATATTCAAGTAAATTATGCTAATGAAGTTTTCAGGATATGTGAGCTCAGAAAATAAAAGTGAAGTGAAAAATGAAGCACCTGCATCCGAATTGCAATTCTAAAATACTGCGGATATATAAATCATTGTTCAAGAAGTTTATTTCACTCAATTAGTCAATGTCACGATGTCGTATATACGACATCGTGACATTGAAAACATTCAATTATCCGAAATACATTTTCAGAAAAGGCGATTATCATGACCATTATCCTCACAAGGGGTATATTAAACCAATTAAGGCTGTTTCACAAATAAAATTTTCTTTTATTAAAGCATCTTCCCGCAACACCCATGCACATTTTTGTGCATTTGATTAAAAAAACTCTTGACAGTACTATGTTATAATGTTATAATTTTACATATAGTTTTAGGAATATTTAGATAATTAAAGAGGCAGCAACTATGAAGAGAAAAAACGGTGAATTACAGCAAGGCGATACCGCACCGGATTTTGAGTTAGAAGATTCAAATGGCAATAAAATAAAATTAAGTGATTATCGAGGTCAATATATCGTTTTATACTTTTATCCGAAGGATAACACTCCAGGTTGTACTCGCGAAGCTTGTGATTTCAGGGATGAAATTGAAGAATTCTCGAAATTAAATGCATTAATTTTAGGAATTAGTTTTGATCCGATTGATTCTCATAAGCAATTCAAGGCAAAATTTGGTTTACCATTCCGATTATTATCAGATATTGATAAATTTGTTGCGGAGAAATATGAGGTATTTGGTGAGAAGAAATTATATGGCCGGAAATTATTCGGGATTATCCGGTCAACATTTATAATTGATCCGGAAGGCATAATCGTAAAGATCTGGAAAAAGGTAAAACTTAAAGGTCATATTGAGGAAGTTTTAACAGATCTGAAGAAATTAACAGAATAAATACTACATAACTGCGCGAAATATATTCTACATTATTATTTTTGGTTCTTCTCCATTTTAGTTGGTTGAAATTCCAGGTAAAGCCTACTTAGCCTTTAATATGAAGTACTCTGTATCTTTGATCGAATAGATATTACTTGTTTATTAACTTTTGAAAACTTATTATTTCGGATTTTTGCTTGTAATTTTCCTTTTCTTCATGATTTAAATATTCGTTCTCTTTTTTTATTGTTTTCATACTAGCCCTAAACGGCTAGTTATTTTCAATCGTTTTCCTAGGGTTAAAACCCCAGGCTATGCATCATTTTCATAATAG
>DAOVMD010000156.1 GCA_030630935.1 Candidatus Mcinerneyibacteriota bacterium
CCGGGCGCCCTGATTGAAAGAATTTAATCCTCCCATGTCGAGTATATCAAATCTAATGGGATACTTATTTCATACGATAAGGGCGCCCGGCCGGTCGCCCCTACTGAACGATACAAATATTTGATTAATATACAAATCAAACTTCAGGATTAACATCATCACATTCCAGTTTGGCCCAGCAAGCAGGGTTTGTTATACTGGTGCATGATTAAAGATGATAATGTTTTTGTATTTATATATGACAATGCTTTAATTTATAGTATCGTATGGGTGTTTAGATTCGATTGATCAGGGTTAACGCCGTTAACCCCTACTGTTATCTATAAAACTACTGTTTTCAGTTCTCTGCTCTCTGTTTTCTGTTCACATTATTGTACAACAATGTGCAATAATATACAATTATGTACAAATTTCTTTTCATATATAAACGGTCTATTTATCGAACATACTGTTATTTATGGTCATTATCTTAAATGATCTATTTAGGAACGAAAATTGCACTATAATAATAAAATGCCCAGGAGTTGTCATAATGACGAAGAAGGTATTAATTATATTATTACTTTTGTTTTCTTTTTCATTCATTTCCTATTCAATGACTCTCACTACGATCACGATTGATGGAGACGTTGAAGATTGGACAGCAGTTCTTCTGGATCCTGATAATTATGTTTCTGATCCGATTAAGAACTTTGGTGACCTTGACACCCCTACCATCGTACAGAGCGGGAGAGATATTACAAATTCTGCTGTAACCTGGGATAATAATTATTTATATTTTTACGTTGAGATGAATACAATAATCAGTAATATCTCCAATATCCTATTTTACCTTGATACAGATTATGATGAACGCATGAAATCGACAGATAAGGTTGTTCGTTTTATGTTCAATAATGCACAATTAAAGAGTTATTTATATAATTATGTCCCTATAGATGGCATAAACGGAGATATTATCCCTGACCCTGGTGATGGTCAGTCTCTTCCGGGTACAGTAGATTCAGGTTTAGAGAAGAGTTATTTATTTCAAAAGGGTCCTCTTTTAACCCGAATAGAAATGAGAATTCCCTGGGTAGATATTGGAATGTCCCCTGGTAATCCATTGAATATTCATGTTTCCACTTCACGAGGAATTAATCTCCCAGGTCAAATTGAAGATAATTTAAATTTAGTTACGACCATGTATGCAGCGATTTCAATTACGCCTGATAATTTTGGTTCAACCACCGCAGGAGGTTCAGTAATTTATTCACACATAGTTCAAAATCTTGGTAATGATACAGATACATTTAATATAACTACATCCGGGACACTCGTTGGCTGGACAGTCGGTCTATTTTCCGATTCAGGAGCAACAATCCCGCTAACTGATACAAATGGTGATGCAATAATTGATACCGGACTATTGGCTCCCGGGGCAACTACAACTATCTATGTGAAAATTACAAGTAAAAGTAATGCGCCTACCGGGAGTACCGATAAGACTTATATAAATCTTGCATCAACAAATGAACCGGAGATAACCGATTCTACATTTGATGAGACAGTAGTAGGAGATGTTGCAATCTATCCTGCCAGAAGCGGTTTTATATCCCCGGGAGATTTTATCATATATGAATTCACAATTGTCAACAATGACATTTTGGCACATATTTTCAACATTGAAACATCCGGAACGCAGCCCAGTTGGACTGTAGGTCTTTATTCTGATTCGAGCTGTACGATTCCTCTAACCGATTCAAATTCAGACCTTATCCCTGACACAGGTAATCTTTTATCAGGTGTCAGCTTTACTTTCTATTTAAAGCTCGAAGTTCCCGGGACAGAGACACTTGGGACTATCGATACAACCCAGATTGATGTTGAAGCAGCTGATGACAACAAGATTACAGCAGATAATTTTGCATATACCGAGGTTAAAAAAGGTATAATTATTACTCCTGATAAAACTACTGAATCGGGAACTAATTCCTATGTATTCATTGAACATTATATTCAAAATAACTTCAGTTATTCTAACACAGTAAACTTTACAATGACAGGAATTCCTCCGGGTTGGGCGGTGAAATTATTTGAATCAGATGGTGTAACTGAGTTAGTAGATAATGATGGTGATTCAAATGTTGACATTACTGATGTCTCTCCCTATGGAGAACCATATTATATAAAATCGAGAATTTATATCCCAGCCGGGGTTCCGGAAGGGATAGTCGGAGAGATAACAATAACTGCTGATTCCAATAGTGTTTCTGATACAGTTCTTGAAACAATAACTGTTCGAACTTTAATTTCATATGCATCATCGGCTTATACTAATATTAAGAAAATCTTTACAATTGGTGAGACTATTTATGTAAAGGCATCAGGAATAACCAGTGGAAAAGTTGTAATCTTATGGTTTGATAATACCCCAACCCTCGTTTATACTTCACCTGAAATTCAGGTTAATGCAAGTGGAATTGCCAAAAATGAATATGTACCTATTCCCGGTAATCAAATAGGAGATTGGTCAATTATAATTTATGAATCAAAGAATGGTAATCCAACAGGAAGCCCGTTGGGAACTGCTTATGTAAATGTTGGGGAAATAGTTAGTTCAGGTGATACCTTAAAATTATTCCCATCCTGGTCCCCTGAAGATAATAGGGTTTCTTATATCTCAGAGACTGCAGCATTTAATGATAATTGGCATATTTATTATTTAGATTTAACAACCTTAACTGAAACCAAACTAACTGATGTTTCGGATGTTGCGTCATTAATAGGAATAAACACTGCCCCGGAATGTGTCCATTATTCAAAAATCAGCTGGGATCCTGACTCAAGCCCCACTGAAGGCAGGATTATTTTCGCAGCAGTTGATAAAGATGATAGCTTTGATAACTCCGAACTTTATACGGTTAACCTGACCCAGGATGCAACAGGGAGATACCCAATTAAAAAGGTTTCCCCGGTCGGGATGTATGGAAATCCACTTGAAGGTTATGGCGGCTGGGTTGATCCTAATTGGGATAGTACAGGATTCTATGTTCCCGAAGCTGATGGTAATTGGGTTGCAGCTGCAGTCAGAGGAAATATCTTTGTATTCAAACCTGATTCAATTACTGATGGTCCACCGTCCGCCGGTGGAAATTATAAGAAGATAATCAGAATCACTAACCTTGCTTTGAGCTCTTCCGTAGACGGGTTATTTGAACCTATCTGGTTTACTGAAGGTTCCGACTTGAAATTAGCAGTAGTTTATAAAGGTATATCAGCTAAATCAGATGTTTATATAATTTCTAATGTTGATGATATCATCTCTGAAACTATGGCATCACCTAATTTTGGATCACACTTGTTTGATTATTCAACTGAAGTCTCTGCACAGTACCGGGTTAATGATGTGACAGATATGATTAAAGTGACTGAGACAATCAATCCTATTTGGGGTATAACAACTTCTCCGGACGGGTTGAAAATTTCATTCTCTGAAGATACAGCAAATATCTTTAATAATAGTAATTTCTATACTTCACCTTATGCAGCACTTGTGAATACGGACTTTGATGTTTATAAAATTGATGCGTCCACTACACCAGTTCCGGTTGAGTTATTTTCTCATCCGTATGATGAAGGATTTGGAGAATGGTCAAATAACGGGCAGTATTTAATTTATATTGACCAGCCAACCGATGACGACCCAAGCCCTGGAAATCAACATACTCTGTTCCTGAAAAAATTCTATATTGTGAACTCTATTATATTCGGAACTTCAGGCGGTGGATTCAGAAAAAATTCCAACTCGTATATTTTAAAGGATGATGCTTTCTCTTCAATTGAACTCCCAATCGATTCAATCGATTCCCCTACCCTGATCTCGATGTATGAACCGTATGGTACAAAACACCATATCACATTTGATTTTGAAGGCTCTATCGGGGACTTCCCGGTGATAGGAAGAGAAATAAACGGTCTGATCTATACCGGTGTAGCAAGACAATTCGACCCGATAAATTTGAAATTAAATAACGATGCAGCAATTAATATTCATTATACCGATGCCGAATTAAAAGCTGCAAAGATTAATAAAGTCGATGAGAATTTCCTCGTGATTGCTTTTTATAATACCAGAACTAAACAATGGAAACCAATAAAGTCAAACGTTGACCTAAATAGCAATATTATATCTGCGAAATTCCATAAACTCGGGATCTTCGGTGTATTTGTAAAAAGAGCTCCGGTAGATAATAACCTGGATAATATTATCGTCTATCCGAACCCGTTCAAGGTTTCAGAAAGTCCAAACAGAGAGATTACAATTGATAGAATTCCACATGGCTTGATTAAAGAAATTAAAATATTCAATATTGCCGGGGAACTTGTGCTTGAAGGTGAATATGGTGAATTTATTTACTTTAATTCAGATCCTTCTACACTCTTCCCGGGTTATAGAAAATGGACATGGAATTTGAAAAATAAAGATGGTAAACGAATCGCATCAGGTGTTTACATAATCGTGATTAAAACCTATTCAGGGAAAGAAGTACATAAAAAAGCCGCGATCATTTTTTAATTGGTAGGGGCACGGCATGCCGTATCAAAAATCAGTTTATTTTATTTTTTTGGTCCACATTAATTTTGATAAAGCCATCCAACATCTCAATTTTGTGTGAAGAACAAAACTCACTAATGGGACATTTTTCTTTAAATCTGCAGAGCCTATCACTTCTCGATATAGAGCATCCGTATTTTCCGAGAATCCATAGGAATATTTCAAATTCAAGCGGGATTAATTTAATTTTATCTCTTCCAACCTTATATACTTCTTGCCAGAATTCAGCACATAAATCCTCCAGATCTAAATCTAGTGAAGTCGTAGAACCAATAATTGAACCTGACATAAAAGTTGCACGAATAATATGTACACCTATCGGCACAGAAAGTTTTTCTACTTGTTTTAGAATTATATTGGAATTCCTTTTTAAACGAGTAATCCAGACAATAACTTTTCTTCTCTTATGATATTCTGGAAAACATTTTGAATATGGTTCCATCATCAATAAGTCAATTATTTTAAAAACATCATTATCGTAATTCTTGAATAAGGTTTGTATATTAGAATCAAAATCACTCAGAAATTGCGCCATGTTCAACCAAATATTAATATCATTTTTCCTGGCTCTTCTCTTATCTGTTAATAGTAGATGACCAATACTCCATTTCCGTGCTTGGAGAACATCCTCAAAAAGGTTATACTGATTTAAATCTTTTTTTAATTTTTCAATAGGGGTTTTTAATACTTGTTCCGGGTTAAATACATACGAAGTATTTTCATCTCCCCAGGTAGTCCTTGCGGCATTCCATAATTGTTCTTCTTTTCTCAAGTATGCTATTCCGGAAACAAAGGTTAAAAATAAGAGATGCTGATTGCTCCCCTTCTCCATATTATGTGGAATAATTTCATCTGGGATATTAATAAAATCAATTATCTCTTTCTTCTCATATGCATCCTTAAGTTTTATTATGGTCTCAATTCCCCGGTTTATGTCTTTCTTTATTTCTACTTTCACAGTAATTCTATCTTTTTACAAATTCTTTGCATTTTAACATATAATTTCTATTAAATCAAGAGGAAAAATCAAAAAATCAAAAATGTTAAAGTGTTCAAGATCAAGGTATACTTCGCATGCGTTCAAATGTTCAAGTGTTTAATAGTTCAAGTGTTAATAAAACGTTTAAGTGTTAAAACTGTTGCGATAGTTCAATAGTTTAAGTGTTAGAAAAACGTTCAAATGTTATTATAGATTTTTGGAGTGCATTGATAAGTTTACGAATCAATGCCCTGCAAGCAGGGTTTGTACAAAGGGTGCTTGCACCACATCGATTAACATCGATGCATTCCTATACAATGGTTCAATAGTTAGGGTTGGAATGGTTACACTATTATTCAAAATGATAATTTTTCTGTCTTTGCAATTTTTTAAATTCAGAATACAGAATTTTTTCTTCCTTATTCATATGAAGGGTTAAATCAGCGACAATCTTGCCGAATTCAACTAAGACGTCCATTTCTGAAGTTTCAGATTCGAGGTTTTCAAAGAATTCTTCAATTTTTTCTTCAAACTCATCATGTTCTTCAATAAATTCCTGAAAATTAGTCTTTAGGTCAAACACTCCCTTTGATGCTTCATTTAGAACAGCTATTAATTTTTCATTTTCGTTATTCTTATGCTTGAGAAGCACTTCTTTAAATTTTAAAAACAACTCTTTTGAATCTTCAATGATAATACCATTATGAGTAATTTCTTTTATTACTTTTAAAATTTCAGCATGCTCAAGAAGAAGTTCATCTACAATAGCATCACCAAAATCAAGAGGTTTGGTTACTTCAGAATTCTCAAGTGCATGCTTTTCATATTCTTTAAATAATATCTTTTCTTCCCTTCTAACACGAATCATTAGGGCAACATAGATTTTTTCAAAATCTTCTTCAATATTAGGATACTTCGTTTCTTTCTCATAATTATTGAAAAATGCAAATACTTCATCAGATATTTCCAGCATCTCTTTTATAAACATATTAAGAATCTCTTTTTTACTTGAATTCGAATTTGCATACTGGTACAGGACTGGATAAAAATTTTCATCTTCATTTTTTAAATGATCTGTAAAGCATTTTTTCAGTTTTGTCAGAAAGACTCTTCCTTCTTTGTTTCGAATGCCTAATGACTTAACCTTCTCCAATATCCTGATAATTGTGTTGTGTTCCTCAGTAAGTTTTTCAATGTAAACACTCATTATCTTCTTCCCTTTTTGTATAATTTGTGGGGCAGTGCAGAAGCACGGCCCCACAAATATAACTATTTAATTATTGCGATTTTTCCTGTTTTTGTCTCTGTCGGACTCTTTATAACGTAGATATAAATTCCTGAAGCTACTTTACTCCCGGAGATATTTGCTGCATTCCATCGTGCTGTATTCATTGCACTATTAATTTGAATGACATCGTCTGAAGTTGCAACTTTCTCCCCGGCAATCGAGTATATCTCAATAG
>DAOVMD010000435.1 GCA_030630935.1 Candidatus Mcinerneyibacteriota bacterium
AATCAGAGATTTACCTGATGTACTCCATATTAATAAAAAAACGGGAAGATTCCTCAATTTATTTACTTTTTTCCTTGACAAAATGATTGATTTATATTAAAATGTAATATAACAAAAAAAACCAAGAGGAGGTTACTCATGGGCACAGATTTAATCCAGCAGTTTATGGGTAATATCTTTTTTATTAAGATGAAATTTTTAAAGTTTATCGGCTGTGAATTCAGAATCTATGATGATAAGGAGAACCTTTTATTTTTTGTTGAGCAGGAAGGATTAAAGTTGAAAGCGATTTTTCATATCTATACTGATGAAGCGAAGACCAATGAGATTATTGGAATTACAACCCCGCATCTAATTAATATTACAACCTCCTATGAAGTTAAGGATAAAAATACAAATGAAGTCTATGGAGCAATTAAGAGAGAACCTCTGAAATCCATTTTTATAGAAGAGTGGACAATTATGGATAATAAAGGTCAATTGATTGGCAAGTTAAAGGTAAAGAGTGGATTAAGAGGATTTTTAAGAGGATTAATAAAAGCTATTCCCCAACATTATATCATAAAAACACTAGATGATAAATTAGTTGCGGTGATTGTTCAAAAGTTTAATCTATTCCTTTTACAGTACACTATGACTATTCAAGATCCCAATCCTGCTCTTGATAAGAGATTATTAGTTGGTATGCTGATTCTATTAACTGCTGTGAATTCTAGTGCTTTTTATCAATTAAAATATTGAAGTATATGAAAAGAGTGAGGGTGCCGGCCTATGACTTATGGCTTGGTCTACGAAATATAAAAGGAATAAATTCCTCTACATCATGAAAATCAGAGATTTATATTTTGAACCTGCTGTGAATATTATGAGCACTTCGCCGACCACAGGGAGGTGGTTGAGTTTACCCCGATTATACATCGGGGAAGACCATCGGGAATGCACTCCATATTAATGAAAAATGTGGAAACTTCTGTCACTTTTTCCTTGACAAAATGATTAATTTATATTAAAATGTAATATAACATAAAAAACCTTGAGGAGGTACTCATGGGAACAGATTTAATTCAACAGTTTATAGGTAATGTCTTTTTTATTAAGAAGAAATTATTAAAGATTATCGGTGGTGAATTTAGAATCTATGATGACAAGGAGAATCTTTTATTTTTTGCAGAGCAGGAAGGGTTAAAGTTAAAAGAGATTTTTCATATCTATACTGATGAAGCGAAGACCAATGAGATTATTGGAATTACAACTCCGCATGTAATTGATTTCGCAGCGTCATACGAGGTTAAGGATACAAATACAAATGAAGTCTATGGCGCAATTAAAAGAGAAGGTTTAAAATCCATCTTTATGGATGAATGGACAATTATGGATAATAAAGGTCAAGTGATTGGCAAGTTAAAAGAAAAGAGTGCATTAGGCGCATTTTTAAGCAGATGGATAAATATTATTCCCCAGCACTATGTTATAAAAACACCTGACGATAAATTAGTTGCAGCTATTGATCAAAAGTTTAATCCATTAATTTTACAATATACAATGACTATTCAAGATCCAAATCCAGCACTTGATAAGAGATTATTACTTGGTATGCTGGTTCTATTAACTGCAATTGAAGGTCGACAGAAATAAGAGTATAGCATCGCTTCGCTCTGCAAGTAAGAATGAACAATGAAAAATGAAGAGTGAAGAATGTATTGCATTATATATGACAATGCACTTTTTTAGAGCTCCTGATGCTTAAGGATACTATAGAATGCAAAAACCTTGCATCGATTAACATCGATGCATTTCGATACAAATGTTCAAATGAAATAATTTAACAAATGAATGGGATGTAGTGTATGACAAGAGCACAAATAGTAAGGCGAGTTTTATTTGCGATATTTTTATTATTGGTTGTAATGATTCTGTCCGGGATTTTTATGTCAATTATATTTAGTTCAAATCCGGATTTAGCCAAGATGTCATGGGCTGGTGGTTTCTTTAATCAATTAGGGTTTCTGATATTTTCTTTTATTTTAATTTTGATTTTAGGCAAGGGTAATTTAAAAGAGTACGGATTTAAATTACCAAAAAGTTTAAATTGGAAAGTGTTCACATTAAGTATTCTCCTTGGTTTGACTGCGGTATTTTTACAATCAATCCTTGGCGGAAACGGAATGGAATTTATTGGAGATACCAGTCTGCTTCAAAAGATAGGTTTTATGTGGATATTTGCAAGTGTTTCGGAAGAGGTATTTTATCGGGGATTATTACAGACAACTTTAAAGCCAATTAAAGATAGGGGAATAAGAATATTTAAGTTGTTCTTAAGTCTACCCGTAATTACTGCAGCATTACTATTCAGTGGAGTGCATTCGTTTTTATTAACAATGGGAGTTGATATAATCACAGTTTCACTAATTTTAACTTTTGCTTTGATCCTCGGCTTGATTGCGGGAGTTCAGCGTGAGAGGACAGGAAGCTTGATCCCGGCAATTATTGTGCATATGTGTTTTAACATTGGAGGATCCCTTCCCAGTCTTTTCAACAATTGAATAAAAAAACACAGAGAAAAAAAGAATAAATATTAACAGGGATGTACGGGATGTACGGGATGAAAAACAAAGAACTCGCTTCGCTCAAACTTTTTTATTTGACAGGGAACTTAAGAGAACTAAAAATAAAAAAGAAAAACAAAGAAAAAATATTAACAGTGACGACAAAGAGACTTATAAATAGCTTACTAATTTTGTTTATAATTGTTTAGAGCGAAAATTGCTTAATGATTCGATTGAATGCAAAATAATTCACGCCCCGAAAAAAAACGGGGTAACTCCGAACGCAAAGAAAATACAAAAAATAAAAGACATTTGAAATGTTCAGTAGGGGAGACCGGCCGGGCGCCCTGACCGTAAGAAATAAAACACCCATTCGATAAAAAAATATAAAACAAAAGAAGA
>DAOVMD010000094.1 GCA_030630935.1 Candidatus Mcinerneyibacteriota bacterium
CGCCTTTAAAATCTATTTATGAAAAATATAAACAGGAAAAAGAAGTTAAAAATTTAAAAGAGAATTACAATTTTGATGAGAAAGATAAGTGGGATCTTTATTATGATGCAATGGACTATTTAAACAATGATCTTACGGAACCGGCAAAGATACTGCTCAATAAAGCATTGAAGATTGATAAGAACTTTGTTGGTGCGGAGATAGGATTTATTGAGGCCTATCAAATGGAAGGCAATTTAAAGGAACGGGTCAAACACATCGAGCTTGCATATAAGAAAACTTTAAAACACTTTCCCGTATTCCCCGAAATATTAGAATGGGGTGAGATAGAGAATAGACAATATTTTAGAGCAATCTATAATAAAGCCATTTATGCCCAGGAAATAAACAACCTCAAGGAAGCAGAGAAATTTTATAAGTTAATTTTTAAATTTGATCCGGATGATCATATGGGAATCAGATACTACCTTGCTGGAATGTTTGCCGGAATAATGCCTAATGGAATTGATGACCTGTTTGAAAAAGGTAATCAGCTGCAAGATTGGTCAGAAGTCGAAAATCTGTTCATAAAACAAAATAAAAAACATAAATTCTATACATTTCCGGAATATGAAGATGATGAAGAAGAAGAATATTGGAGTGAAGAATGATCGAAGCAATGCGAAAATTGGCAATGGATTACCTCTTTAACAAATTGGGTGATGAAAAAAATCCAACTCAAAATCTTGAAGAGTGGTACCTTAATCTACGTATTAATAATCCCGAACGACTTTTTCCATTCTTGGTAGAGAGCATAGAAAATATTGAAAAGATTTATATTCTTGAGAAGGATATTGAAAAAGATACTCTACTTTTGGTTCCTGAAGATATGACTAAAGAGAAAGCAGCATGGCTACCGTTTATAAAACCAACAGGTGGAAGAAGCCCACAAATAGGTCCGATTATAAAAGTATCTAAAGACAGTCCTAAAATCTTAACCCTTGAAAATACTATTAAATCTTGGAAAGAGATTGCAGGTTCTAATAAACTCTGGTCTTCTTATTTTCAAGAAATTGTAGATTTATTAAATTATCCACAAGTTAAACTGCCTGATAATTATATAATCAAAGGTTACAAAAATCTACTTGTTGCTGTAGTTGAAAATCTTAGGGATATAAAACAAAATTTACTTCTTATTGTTAGAAATAAAAACAATGAATTACCAGGACAATGTCTAGAATATTGTAATTACTTAATGAAGGAAAAGCTTGCAGGGGCAAAATATATTACAAAAAATGCACCCAAAAAAGACAACCAAACCTGTCCATTATGTGGTATATCAGGTGTCACTGTTTTCCCAAATGCCTTGAAAGGAGCCGGAATAAATATAAGTAATGTTGATAGAGCTGGGACTTTTCCCGGTATAGATACTACACAAGCGTGGAAAGGTTATGCACTTTGTAATGCTTGTGCAGATTTGTTATATATATACAAATTTCACTTTCTTAAAAAAGATTCAAAAAAAAGAAATTCCTTTATTGTCTCTATTGCAGGGGAGAATGCTATTGTAATTCCATTTACCACTATAGATTATAAATCACGACAATCTATCTGGAGAAATATAAAGGATTTTACCAAAAGTACTTCTTCTGATGTTGAAGAAGCTGAACTAAGCCTTCTTGATATACTTAAGGATGAAAAAGGAATATTAAACCTTACTTTTCTGTGGGCAACGGTTGGTCAGGAAATAAGTGATGTTACTGGAATGATAACCAATATTCCACCCAGTAGGTTAACGGAGATTTCAAAAAACAATGAAGATTCTCGTCAATGGAAACATCCTCTTTTTCCTAAAACATTCTTGCGAATCAAAGAAAGTAACTTCACACCAGATTTATCCCTCAAGGCATTGCGAGTATTATTTTATCGCCCAGGTGGTAAAAAAGCAAAGGGAGTTAATGCAAGTATGAAATTACAGCAATTAAGAAAGAACATTGCTGTTGCTGTGTATCACAAAATAAAAATTCCTGAATCCAGATTTTGGGAGGAGGTTATGATTACTGCCCGTTGGTATTGGTTGGATGCAATTGAGAAGGGTAGTGCTTACATGATTCTTAATGAAGGCAAGAAGAAAGCAGGTGGCTTTTATCTAACAGCAGCAGGATGGATAAGACATATGTGTTATTGGATTTATTATTTTAAAAAATTGGAGGTGATGAAGATGGAAGATAATTTTTTCGAACCACAGATGGAGAGTTTGAAACCTTTTTTTGGACAGGAAAGTGGAATTAACTCTATTGAGAAAGCTTATGCATTTTTACTTGGCGCGCTTTATGGAAAAGTACTTCAAGTTCAAGGGGCAAAAGGTGTCAACGTTGGTGCTAACGCCCTTACTTGGCTAAAAAGATTAACATTGAAAGGAAAAGATCTCCCTGAATTATATAACAAAATTAGAGAAAAACTCTTAGCTTACGATACAGAAAAAAGTGAAGATGTAAGAACACTTATTGTTGAGATTGGCAGACTTGGTGTCAAATTAGGTGACAATTTTAAGCTAAATGAAACCCCAACTAATTATTATTTATTATTAGGTCAATCGTTAACTACGACAATTTTACCACAAAAGAATATAAAAAAAATCAAATAGGAGGAAAGAAAATGAGTAAACAATCACTATTAAACAGGCATGAGTTTTTATTCCTTTATGACATAAAGATGGGTAATCCAAATGGCGATCCTGATGAAAATCGACCTCGAGTCCTTCCGGATGGAACCCATTATGTAACAGATGTTAGGCTGAAACGATTTGTTCGGGACTTTTTAAAAATACGCGGGGAAGATATTTTGGTTGATAACATTGAAGGCAAAACAACAAACCTTACTGGAAGAGTTGTAGATTATTTAAAAAAACATGACCAAAAAGAAGCAAATGGTGAAGAATTGGTAGATATCCTTCTGGATGCCTTTATTGATGCGCGCCTATTTGGTAGCTCCTTTGCCTTTAAGTCAGAAGAGATAAAGGGAGAAACAAGTAGAAAAGAAAAATGGCATCCAATACCGAAGACTATGACAGGTGCTGTCCAACTTAATATGGGAGAAATTCTTCATAAATCAGAAGAAGTTGATATTCATGGAACATCTATTTTTGCTAGTGGTCAAGACAAAACTCAAGGAACATTCACTACCTATTTTGGGCTTCGTTATGCCCTTATTGGTTTTTCTGGTGTAGCTAATGAACACTCAGCAAAAATCTCAAAGATGTCAGAAAAAGACTTTGAATATTTTCTTAAATCAATGTGGCATGGAGTAAGAGTGTGTGGGAATACCCGAACCAAGGTAGGTCAGATTCCGCATCTTTTGATTGACATTGAATATAAACAAGGTGAAGAATTCCAGCTTGGACGACTTCATGACTATGTAAAGATGGAGCCAACAAAGGGTAAAGATGAAAAGGTATGGGCGTCACCTGAAGATTATAAATTGAATCTTTCTATACTAATTAAACGATTGAAAGAGAAAAAAATAAAAATAGAAAATGTTCATTATTCTAAATCATCTGATATTCAATTTACAGAAAATTTACCTCAAGACTGGCTAACTTTTGATGTCGAAAATCTGTAGTCAAAAAGTTAAATATTCCAATTCGATATTCTTAAGGAGTTGTCAATGGAATTGATAAATTTTCGATTAAGTGGTCGCTTTGCTCATTTTTTAAGGGCTGAAGCATCAGCAAGTGCTTTAAGCTATCCAGTTCCACCAAGAACCGTAATACAGGGTATTCTGGGCGCTATTCTCGGTTTATCTAAAGATGAACCTCAAGTTGCTCTTGAACCGGCTTATATTGCAATCTCTGGAAAACTGCCAAAGACTCACTGGCATAGAGCAAAACTCCGCAAGAAACCACCTGCATCATTATCCTATAACATAAAGCAAACACAAAAGTCAGATAAGCCTACAAAACCAGAACAGGCAACATTGATACTTCAGGAATGGTTATTTGAACCAAGTTACACTTTATGGGTTTCAATTCCCCAACCGTATAATGCCGATTTAAAAACAAGATTACGAGAAAAGAAGTGGCATTTTAATCCATCTCTTGGACTTTCCGAAATGATGGCTGATATTGAATATCTTAACTCAAATAAGTGCAAAAAACTTCCAAAAGGTATTTACGATATTAATTCTATGTTTCAACGGAAAGAAGGAGACATTGATATGAATCTGGTATTTGAAAGAGGGTTAGCAATCCACCTCCTTCAAATGCCACGGACTGTAACTCCTGATAGAATTTTTTCTCATTGCAAATATGTAACAGAACGTGATACAAAACCAATTCCAGTAAAAACTGACCAAGCATATAAAGTTGATAACAAAGTAATAATGTTTTTATGACAAACTTAAAATCTCATCCGAACATACAACTATCTGAGCATATTGCTCAGGTTATGGCAGCTGCAGATTGGTTATGTAAATGGCACTCAAATGAGATAATAACACCTGAAATCAAAAGGCTCATTAAGAGAATAATCCTTTTACATGACACAGGTAAAGCAACAGAAGCATTTCAAAAATATATTAATAACCCATCTGAATATACTGATGACCCAATGAGCAAGGCACATACCCCAATGTCTACACTTATTTCATTCTTGTTATTAAAAGAGGGAAAGTTGGATATATTGAATAAAATGATTATATTTGCAGTTATTTCTGGTCATCATAAAGGATTACCTTCAATAGAAAGGTTACGAGAGATTGGTAGTGGAACTATTGCTAAAATATTGAAGCGTCAAAATGGAACATTACTAGTTGATCTATTAAGTTCTCAATGTAATATTAATATTTCAAATTTGGACTTTAGTAATCGTCCATGGGCGAAGATGCAACAGTATCTTGATAATATAGTTTTTCCTACTTTTGAGAATTTAACAATTGAGCAAGCTGTTAAGTTTAGACTAAAAACCCAATTACTTTTTTCTCTTTTGCTTGAGGCAGATAAAGCATTTCTTGCTGTAAAAGAAGTTCAAAAATATTTACAAAGAGAGTCAAAAGTCTGGAAACCTGAATGGGTTAAGCAAAAAATTGGTTTACAAAAGGCAACAATAGTTAATAAAATCCGACAGTCTATAAGGATTAATATCGAAAGTAAAATTAATGAAATTAAAACACCTGGGATTTTTAGTTTAACATCTCCCACAGGAAGTGGTAAAACCTTACTGTCCGCAACATGGCTTTTAAAAATACGCGAGAAGATGAGTAAAAAGGGAGTATGCCCAACAGCTATAATTGTGCTTCCTTTTCTATCAGTGATTGATCAGACAACAAAAGAGTATGAAACATTATTGACTACCATTGGTGGTGAGAAATCTAATGGCTCTTGGTTTTTAACTAGTCATTCTTTAGCAGACAGAAAATATAAGAGAGGGTTAGAAGATGATATCGAACACTTTTTTATCGATACATGGCGAACTGAATTGATTATAACTACTTATGATCAGTTTTTAATGACCTTAATGGATGTAAGAACAAGATATCAGATGCGGTTTCATAATCTATGTGATGCTTTGATTGTAATGGATGAGGTACAGTCACTTCCATGTAAACTATGGAAACCATTAGAGGAGATATTGAAATGTCTTGTAAAAGTTGGGAATACTAGTATTTTATTAATGTCGGCGACACTTCCTGCAATTATTTCAGAAGCTAAGCCACTCTTAGAAGATTACAATGATTATTTTGAAAAATTTAATCGATATAAATTGCAGTTTAGGGTCGACAAAAAACTTGAAATAAGTGAATTCTGTGATGAAGTATTAAGACGAAGAAAAAAGTGGTTACAGGAAAACAAACGAGTATTGATTACACTAAACACTCGAAAAAGTGCTAGGCTTGTGCGTGATAAACTGGCTGAAGATTGGCCTGATAAATTTTTAAAAACACCTTTACTTTTTATCAGCGCTGATGTAACTCCACAAGATAGGTTAGAAAAAATAGAAATTATAAAAAAAGATGAACCATGTATTGTTATATCAACTCAATGTATAGAAGCAGGTGTTGATATTGATATGGATTTTGTAATTCGCGACTTTGCTCCATTTGACAGTATTGTTCAAATTGCAGGTCGTTGTAATCGCAAAGGGAAGATATTGCATTCAGCAATTTTAGAAATTGTAGATTTAGTAAATAAAAAGGGTAGTAGATACTCAGAGATGATTTACGATGATGTTCACTTACAGATTACACATCAGCTAATAGAGAAAAGTACAATAGAAGAAAAAGATATTTTACCAATAGCAACACAGTATTTCAAGTTTTTATCATCAAGAAAGGATACGGGGTTAAAACATCTTGAAAGATTTGCACGATGGCAGGAAGACATAAGTGTACGAGAACTACTTCGAGGTAAAGAACGAGAAAAATATACCTTTCTTGTAATCGAAAAAGATCCTTTATTAAAAGATGAAATGGCAAATGCAAATGAAGTTGAAGATCGTTGGAAACGGAGGGAAGCATGGCGAAATCTTGCAGGAAGAATTGCAAAAATTTCAGTTAGTATATTTGCAAAATACGGATTTAATCCTCAGGATATTGCATATGAATATTTAGGACATTGGATTTTGTACGATGGTTTTTATTCTACTGATAGAGGATTGGTTTTGTCAACTGATTCTGAAGCAGGTATATTTATAGATTAAAATTAATTAAATGGTTTAAAATCTGTTATGTTATTACCTTTTATTAAATTATGACAATAACCCTTAAAATTTAAATTGGAAAAATATGGTAAAAATTTATGCAACGCTTATTTGGTTGTATTATATTTGTCATCATAAGATGTGGTTGATTTCCAGAAAAAATAGATCATATCGAGATAATGATATTTTGCATATTTGCAGAATGATAAGTGAGGTTTCTTATGACGAAGAAGAAAAAAGGTAGAAGGAAGAAGCAGAGATTTCCAAAGCAGAAAAAGTACTATAGCATTACATCTTTTGAGTACTGGGAAAATAGATTTGATGAAACGAAGAGTTCTGATGAAAAGATAGAAACTATTCGTGAATTAATGAATTACAATGAACTTGATGATAATTCACTCTATTTAGATTTTTTAGGTAGAACAGTTGATAATTGCGGGATTGAAGGAAAGCATGATAATGCAATATCATTAATTTGGGATTTTAAAGAAAAGAAAGGAGAGCTATTTAAAAAGATATCTGTATATCTTTATGAATACTTAATTTATCTGAATTTCATTAAAGGTAACCTTGATGAAATAAAAAGAATAATAAAGATTGCAAAAAATAATATTGTTAAGGTTCCTAAACTTATATTTCAAATATTATCCTTTTTTGAAATATATTCACATTATGATATTACATTATTCTTTATAGAACAAATATATATTGCTTTTATGAAAGATTCAAATATTATGAAATATGAAAAAGATGAACTAGAGCATATTATATTATTTAATAGTATTTTTTCTTTCCTGATTAATAATGAAAATTATTCAGGGGAGCAACTGCATCAATTCTATAAACACATGAGACAATATACAAAACTGAAAAAGGGTGAATTTGTAAAAACGGTAAGAGTAATAGAAGGAAAAGAAAATATTAACTGGGGAACAGGACAATTTAATATTGAACAACCGTATTATCAAGATAATTTACATTGGTTATTTGTGGAGTTTATTGCTTATGCAAAATTACGGAATATTGATTATGGCTTTACTAATAATTTACAAAAAGAGGTTATTAACTTTATGGATTTTCAATTAAAATATTGTGAAGATATTGAGAATGCTTTATATGTTTCTGTAGATTATCTTGAAGAATATCTTGTTTTAAAACTTAATCCTTTATTTGGAGATTGTCATACAGGTGCCGTTCTTGCAATTGGTTTTCCTATTTATATTGATTTCTTAGAGAGTAAAAACCTTTTAGTATTTGATAAGACACAACTAATGAATAAATTACCCGAATTAAAAAGGAGTATTATTAATCTCATTAGAGATAATTATTGGAAGTACAAAGTTCTTAATGACTTGTTAGATGAGAATATTAATAATACTTGATAATATTATGACAATAACCCTTAAAATTTAAATTGGAAAAATATGGTAAATATTTACGCAACACTAATTTGGTATTATTATATATGTCCTCGGGAGGTTTGGTTGATGGCTCGGAATATCAATTCTTTCCAGGATAATGATCTCCTAAAGATTGGCATCATGATTAATGAGGATTCTTATAAGCGTGATAAAAAAGAGGTTCAAATTGATAATCTGAAGATTGATGTGATTAGGTCAAGAGGAAATCATTTGGTTATCGGGGAGATTAAGAAGTCTTCAAGATTTATGAAAGCATCAGAGATGCAGCTGCTCTTTTATCTTTATAAACTAAAGAAGAAAGGAGTAGAAGCATCGGGAGAACTTCTGTTTCCAAAAGAGAAGAAGAAGGTTAAAGTAGAATTAAGTCAGGAGAATACTGCTGAACTTGAAGATGCGATTGAAGATGTTAAAAGAATTATTCAGCTAGATAGGATACCTGAGCTTAAGAAGAATAAATATTGTAAAAAATGTGCATACAAAGAATTTTGCTGGAGCTAGTGCGAATTAAAAAAGAAGGTCCGAAGAGGATGCGAATAAGACGAATGAAAAGAATGCGAATGATAAGAATGCTAATAAAAAAAGAAGGTCCGAATAGTGTGCGAATAAGACGAATAAGAAGAATGCGAATGAGAAGTGCGAATAAGACGAATGAAAGATTGCGAATGAGAAGTGCGAATAAGACAAAAAAAAGAGGTGTGCGAATAATAAAAGTGGTGCGAATGACACGTATAAAAAAGGAATGCGAATGAAAATGCGAATATCAAAAGAGTGTGTGAATAAGACGAATGAAAGATTGCGAATGAGAAGTGCGAATGCAAATATATAAGAATGGTGAGAATAAGACGAATGAGAAGTGCGAATTAAAAACGAGGGTGCGAATAGTGAAAGTGCGAATAAGATGAATGAAAGAGTGCGAATGAAAAAAAGGTGTGAATTTATTTTTATTTATATTCGCAATCTATTCGCACATATATTCGAGCCATTCGCATATCTGTTTTTTCTTTTCATTCTTTCTATTGTTTTTATTCGCATATTTTTTTTATCTATTCGTATAAAAATTGGAGGTACTTGAA
>DAOVMD010000278.1 GCA_030630935.1 Candidatus Mcinerneyibacteriota bacterium
CCGGCTCAATAATATCTCTTGTATTGAATAAGTCTGTCGGTCTCCAGAAATAACCCACACCCCAATTCAACTGTTGCTTTCCAAGCCGAAGATTGAAGTACTTTGTATAGATAGAGATATATCCATTATCAAGGTAACTCCTGTCTTCCAGTTCAAATGTATCTGGTATAAATAACAGGTACCACCCAATCTCATCATACGTATATTCAGGTACAAAATTCATTATATTAAATTCATTAAACCCGTTATAAGTTTCAATAATAAAATCTCCGTTAAGTGTAACCTTCTTCCCTTTATCAAACTTGAAATCAAACCTGAATTTATTCATATTAGAGTTCTCGGTCTTCTCCATATTGAACATGCTGTATCGATATTCAAAATACCCGTTCAAATCAAGTGCATTCGTTTGGATCATTAACCCTAATAAAATAATGATTATAATTGAGAATCTCTTCATATATTACTCCCGCTTAAGGTACTGAGTTGTAAAAATATTATCTTCAAGCTCAACATGATACTTAAACTTTATCAGCTCCATCTTTGTCTCGGATTTCGTCTCTGCAGTTATCATTACAATCGTAAATGCAGTTGGGATGCCCTGGACTGTCTTAATATCTCTCTGATAAAGAGTCTTTAATAATTCATCATCATAAAACTCAATTTTAACAGGATAATAATCAAGCTGCCTTACCCACATGATCTGCTTTTTATAAGAAGGTCCTTTTTCGGTTGGGATCATTTCAATTACCCAGCAGTCTTCCTTCTCAAACTTCTCTTCTTTCAAGAGCTTAAAAGTATATTTCTCCTTCAGATTCCCAAACGTCATGTCTTCATAAGTGAATTCACTCCCCATTACCTTTTTCTTCTTATGATGACTTGCAAGTTTTCTCATCCTCCCGGTTCTTGGAAAGAATGTCCAAATATCCTTACCGTCGTTCAGATAAAGAAACTTTATACCTTTAACCCTGGAAGGTGAGAGGAATTCCATATATTGTTTATCCGTCCCGTCTTTTGAAAACATTAAAATTTCAAATGCTCTCTCTTCGTTCTTAGTCGTTTTAATTGTCTGTTTCAATATCCCCGAGCTCGAATCGATATCATATAAGTTTTCAATCTTATCAATTATCTCTTCAACCTTAACCTCATCACAAACTGCACTGAATGAAAAAGTTAAAACACAAATCAGTACCAGGGATAATTTAAATATCCTCTTCATTTCTTCTCACTCCTCTTATTTTCCAGTTTAATTTTTCATAAAATAACTTTAATAATGCCGGCATGAATATCACTGACAAGATCATACACGATAAAACCCCATAAGTAATTACCAGACCGAACGACGCATACCCCCGGTACCGTGCCGTGATCAATGACCCGAATGCAATAACCGTCGTAAGTGATGTCAGGATAACTGCCCGGCCTGTTGACCGGATAACTTTTTTCAATGCACCCTTTCCTTCAATCAAGTATCTATGTATAATATGAATCCCGTCATCAATTCCTATCCCAATGATCAATGGGATTGCAAGAATATTAACCATATTAAACTTATGATTTGTTAATGCCATAATCCCTACCATCCAGATTGCCCCGGCTATTAACGGGAGCATTGCAAGAACTGTTAAGCGTAAATCTCTCAGGTCAATAAATGCTAATAAGAAGATTGCAATGAATGCAATTATCGTTGCCTTCTTCCCTTCTCGCTGCCCGGTCTCAATCAGGACCTTAATAAACATTGGAGTTCCGGTCACAGATTCTGAAACCTTATCCCGATAAATATTAAGTTCATTACTACCCATCTCCTTCCAGAGATTATTAGAAGAGTAAAATGAGATCAGGTACTTATCTCCTGAGTCGGAGATATATAAACTTTTTAAAAAATCAGGAAGGTTTTCTTCACCGATTTTCGAATCATCAGATATTGAAAGAACAAGCTCTTTAAATTTTGGAGCAAACTCCTTCTGGAACCCTATCATTTTATCTTCATCTAATGATTTTAATAACCGACCAAAAATATTCTCTCCCTTCTTCTTCCCGTCCTTATCCAGGTTAAGGAAATCATCAAGGTATTTTGTTAATCTATCCAAGCCAGAAAGATATGACATATCCGCCATCTCAAATAGGTTGTCTTCGAGTCTCTCCAACTCTTCCTGCAGCTTATCTATATCAATCGTGTCATTAATTGAAAATTTCTCCGTAGTGGTCCTTATCTCATTAACATATTTCTTCCGTTTTAGAAACTGGGTATCGGTTGGTAAATAATATGAGATTGAATCAATTACACTCACCGATTGAATCTTCTCGATCTTCTTCGTTAATTTATAATTCTCCTCAAGAGAATCAGTAGTAACAAAAATCGGGTCTGCTGAAATATCAAAATCCTCTTCAAGAACATCCTGGAGCTCAACCGACTTCAAACCTACAGGTTCAAGGTTCATCAGATTCTCATCAAAACTAAGATCAAAAGATTTGAAAAAGAGGAACCCGGTGAAGAGCAAAATCGCAATTGCAATTATTAAGGGTTTCCTTCCCTGAGAAAGCTTTTCACTGAGGTTACTCAATGCATCTATCCCTGGTTGTTTCCTAATCTTCTCTTTAGCATTCTTCTTTCTTAAATGTTTATCCTTTATAATTAAAAGTGCTGGGAGAAGAGTTAAAGAACTTATAAGAACGGATATTATTCCCATACCCATTACAATCCCAAACTCACGGAACCCTTTGAAATCGGTAAAGATCAATGCGAAAAATGCCATCGCGGTTGTTAATGCCCCGGTTATAATACCGGAAGCCGATTTATCAATGCTCCATATTATTGAATCTTCAGGTGATTTTTTCAGCAATCGTGCTTCAGAATAAGTTGCCAGGATATGAATTGAATAATCAACTCCGAGCCCTATTAAAATTACCGCTATCATTAAGGTCATAATATCCAGCTCACCTATGATTAATGTGGTAAGGCCAATTGTCCAGATAATCCCGATTAATAAATTAAACATTGCAATTAATGGAGCAGATAACATCCTGAAAGAGAATATAAATAATAACGATACGAACACAAGCGCAATCACCAGGTTAACCATCGTGTCTTCCGTCCCAACTTCCATCTCATCCCGGGCAATTACATGCATCCCGGTTATCCCGGCAGTTGTATCAGGATACTTTTTTATTATCTCTTCAAGTTTATCATCAATTTTATTTACAATCACGATGGCTTTATTATAATCAATTGAACTGATCGTGGGAATAATTATGATGATTGCTTTATCACGATTACGTGAATAAAAATATTCCGGACCTAATAAAAATTCCTCCGCACTACGTATGGGAAGAGTTGAATCGCCGGTCTTTATATAACTCTCAAGGTTTTCAATAAAAATTTTAATCGATGAAACTGAATATACCGCTTCGCGTTCCTTCTTAACTAAACCTTCATTGCTCTCTTCAATATATTCCTTCTCAAGATTATCATTGATCGATGTAATGAACAGAACTAAATTTGGATCGGTTAATAAATCTCGCATTGTCTTTAAATCCTTCGCATTCTGAATCATTAGACCATGCTGCTTTAAAAAATCCCGGGGTGGTTGATAGTAAATGTTCTTTACATATTCTTCCTTTTTCAGCTCTAACGCAATCTCATCAACTGCTGTTGTGAGTTCTTTTTTGTTCTTCGATTCAATTACTACAATGATCCCCTCAGCATTACCAAAGTCTTTCAATATGGTCTTGAACTCGGTCACGGTGGGATTATTCTGGGGAATCATAGCTAACCAGTACGCTTTAATCTCAAGATTTGTACTTATAATCAACATTATAATCGTGAGAATAATTGAACCGATTAGAATATGCCAATAATGCTTTGTAATTAAATTCTGTAATATTTTAAAGAAGGTCTTTTTCATCTCTTAACCTCTAACATTTCAAGAATATATTCTGTCGTCTTCTTCTTGATACTATTTAATTTTAAACGTTTCTTGGTATCAAAAAGAAGCTGGATTCCAATACCCTCAATTACTCCCGTGATAATAACGGCAATTGTCTTTGAATCAAGGTACTTTCTAAATTCTCCGGATTTCTTGCCCTGTGTAATTAATTTTTTCAACTCAGTTCTGAAACCAAAATAAACATTGTCAAAATATTCTGCAATACGACCTTTAATGTTTTTCCCCTCGTTCAGAAGACTTAACCAGAATACCGGATTAATCGTTTCCGGATTAATAAACTTGAAACTGATATCTATCATTATCCGAATTTGATCAGATGGTGACTTCGCCTGCTGCATCAACGGCGCCATCTCATTATAATAATCTTCAAAAAACTTATCCATAAAAGTAAAAAGCAAATCCTCCTTACTCTTAAAATGATGATATAACGCACCCTTCGAAACTTTCGCCCTACGGCATACCTCATTAATAGACGTGTTCGCATAACCCTTCTCATTAAATAACTTCATCGTAACATTCAAAATGCGTTCCTTTGTACTTTTCTTAACTACTTTCTTCACCATTTTATAACCTCCATTTATTATACCGACTGGTCGGTCTAATATACTATAGCATATTTTCCACAATTTGTCAAGTACAAATAACCATGAATACCGGGAACGTATTTTGTCATTGTCCCGACGCGTCGGGATGACTTCCGTTCCACTCCAGCCACGCGCTAAAGCAAACCGCGGCAATCTGGGAGCAAAGCTCCCTTATTAATTGATAAACCATTCTCAAACAACTCCGTTGCTTGAGTAGAGAGCAGATATCAAAGAGGAGAGAACAGTCGTTTTACAGTTCGTAGAGACGTGCCATGCAAAAGCAACTCTGTTGCTTTTGCAGAGAGCA
>DAOVMD010000273.1 GCA_030630935.1 Candidatus Mcinerneyibacteriota bacterium
ATAGTAAAAGACAAGCTTAGTTATGTTCAGGGGGACAGGTCTTTGGTAGGTTGCATCCTATGTGCTATTCGAGATAGGAAAAAGACAGTCAAATCCCTTGAGATTTACAGGGGCGATTATTTTATAGCTGCTTTGAATTTATATCCGTATAATCCGGGGCATCTATTATTATTCCCGATTCGTCATATTGAGCAGCTTGACGGATTGAAGAAGAAAGAATGGTTAGAATATATCTACCTTCAAGGTGTAGTAATGAAATTAGTTATGCAAACTTATGGAGCTGACAGCTTTAATATTGGTATTAACGTTGGTCCTGAGTCTGGTGCAAGTATTCCTCATCTTCATTTTCATATAGTTCCCCGATATAGGAATGAGATTGGAGTTGTTGAAATTATTTCAGGTGCAAAGATCCTTGTTGAATCGCCTGATGTTATGGTGAAAAAATTAAAACGAAGAATTAAGAAATTAATTAAGCAATGAAAAGAATAAATTTATTATCATTAATTTTTATATTAATTTTATCAATGTCCGCTATTGCGGGAACAATGGAAGAATTGAAACCGCTCAATGCATTTACGATTGAATATGATAGGGGGCCTTATAAAATAGAAAGTTTTGAATCATTTAATATTATTCTCAAACTGATTGATAATTTAAAGACTGATAAGATGATCCAAATTATTGATGGTGAGTTCTTTGATATTGAAATGACTGAGAAACTTGGAGACTTCCCACCGATGGATTCTGATGTTATTATTTATCAGAACACTGCAAGGGAATTTCAATTTACCGGGAATATCCCACCTGAAGTAATTATTAAGGCTTATGATAAGAAGCTTAATAGTTTTATCATGGACATCAGGCTTATTGGAATCACCAAGGGAGAAGATACTCAGTTCTATCAAAAATTTAAGGTGGAATTTAAATTAACTGAAGATAAAGCAAAAAGTTTAAAATTAATCGCTGATGCAAATTTTTATTTGAAGAATTATGCAAGTGCAAAGAAATTCTATATTGACTTGCAGAAAATTAAAAAGTTTAAAAGAGATTCAAGTATCCAGTATAGAATTGTTGCTTCACAACTTGAGACAGAGGATTATGATGCCGCATTGCAGAATATTGATAAGTTATTGAAAACAAAAATTGAAAAGGAATATATTGAGAAATTAGTTTCAATTCTGACTTTTAAAACTTTAAAATTATTAGCAGGTGATAAACTTGATCAAGCCAAGAAAATAAATGACTACACCAAGAAATTACAAAAGAAGAGATTTCGAAAGGACTTAGTTTTACAGACTAACTTACAGTTAATTGATTCCATTATTCTTTATGAATCAGGTGACTTGAAATCCTCCTATGACACTTACAAATCTGCTTTAAAGCTCGATACTTATATAACGAATTATTCGGAATTTTATGTGCATGGAATTATATTAACAATTCATTTAAAGAAATATGAAGAGAGCTTTGAATATTTCAAGAAATTTTTATCAAACCTGAACACAGAAATTCAATTACAGAGGATTAGAACCTTATTTAAATATTTCAGGGATAACATTGATACAAAGAATTCAGAAGACATGCAATTATTATTAGCATATTTACTAAATTATTTTAGAAATGATTATAAAGCTTCCTACGCGATTGCAGGTTCAATTAATCATAATGCTCTTTCGAAGAATCTTAGAGAGTATCATACTGACCTTCTTAAGGTTTCAAAAACAAAAAGTATCTGGAATAAGTACAAAGATATTGATTTTTCTTCAACTGATAAGCTTTCAATTATATTTTTCTCTTCATATGATTGTTCTTATTGCAAAATGTTAAAAATTTACACATTTCGAGATATTAAAGTTCAACTATCGCTAAGCAAACTAAATTTCATAGAAGTTCTTGAAGAAGAATCTCCTGATTTAGTTGATAAATATAATGTTATTGGTTTCCCGACTTTATTAATAGTAGATAAGCAGGGAAATGAGATAGACCGTAAAATTGGTTATATCACAGCCGGTGAACTAATTAATTTTATCACTGACACAATTGCAAACCCTGCTAATCTTCACGAGATTGAGCAGAGGTTTTCGAATAATCCTGCAAATTTAGAAGATAGTAAGGAACTAATTAAACGATACTGGAACTTATTCCGAATTGATGATGCCAGGAAAATTTTATCAACTATAATTCAGAGGTATCCTGAAGATATTGAATTAAATCTTTTGGCATATCAACTTACTTCAAGTAAAGAAAAAGGAAAGTACATCAAGTGTGCATTTTCAAATAACGATTTCAAAGATCCAAAGTTATCAAAACAGATTTTTACGGAATATATTATGTTTTTAATTGGGTTTGAAAATAATACAGCTGAAGTTTCAAGAATAACAGAGACATATCTTAAGCATTATCCATTTGCGTATGATGAGCCTATCTTCGGAATATTAGCAAGTACACTCGAGTTAAATGGAGATATTGAAATTCTGATTTCACTTTTGGAATCCAACCTGCATAATGAAGAGAGTAGGGTGTTAAGTGAATATTGTAAACTTCTTCGCACTAAAGAAAATGGTAGTGAAATTCTAAAGCATTTTGGAGAATTAAATAGATATATTTTATTTGAGGTCTTTACAGGTTTAGAGACTTATTTTAATAAGAATGGTTATTTACCCGAGTCCATTGAATATATAGGGAAACACCCGATGGACCCGTTAACCTTTCAATATTTAGTATATAAAAGGTATAGAAATAAAATCAATGCTGAACTAACACTTAATGAACCAGATAAATATTATTTAAGGTACTGGAAGTTTAGTTTTAAGGGCGGCATTGAGTTCAGTTCTTTATAAACACCCGGGGGTGTAGCTCAGTTGGGAGAGCGCTGCCTTCGCAAGGCAGAGGTCGTGGGTTCGAATCCCATCATCTCCACCAAATAAATTAAAAAAGGAGGTTGGTCTGAAAAAAGGGGTTTATGGGATTTTTTATAAAGGTGGATTTTTTAGACTAGGAAGTTAACAATTAGAAAATGAGGTACGAAATGGAAGAAGAAATTTATTCACGAGAATTATTAGTGGAAAATAAGAAGTTCTTTTTTGATGTTAAGGAAAACCAGAATGGTCGATTCTTGAGGATCACAGAAAAGAGTTGGGGTAGAAAGAGTAGAATAATCATCCCCATTACCGGTGTAAAAACTATTATTGATATCTTAAAGAACATTAAGGAATACGATAATTCAGAGTTATGAACCGGGAATCCAAATTCAGGAATCCTGTTCCAACAGTTGATGGAATCGTAGAATTCCCGAAAGGGATTTTATTAATTCACCGGAAGAACTCACCTCACGGCTGGGCTCTTCCAGGTGGATTCGTTGATTATGGAGAATCTGTCGAGGATGCTGTAATTAGAGAGTTATTTGAGGAGACCGGATTAAAAGTTGAATTGAAAGAACTTTTTCATGTTTACTCAAACCCAAATAGAGATCCCAGACAACATACTCTGTCAGTAGTTTTTATCCTCAATTTATCGGAAGTAAACCAGAAACCAATTGCAGGCGATGATGCCGGAGATGTAGGGTTTTTCAAACTGAATAATCTTCCTGATGAAATTGCATTTGATCATAAAAAGATAATTGAAGATTATTTCAAATATAAAGAAGAAGGTATTTCACCAAATCAATATAAATAGAGGAAATTATGAGAAAGTTTAATTTCATTATTTTAATTGTGATATTGTGTTCATTAACCTTATTTGCAAACCAGGAATATTATCGAATCTTGAGTAATTCAAGAGCCGAGCCCTTAACAATGGGTGGAGCATATTTTGCCCATCGAGACGATTTTAATTTTATAATGTGGAATCCTGCAGCATTTGTTCTTGATACAGATCCGAAAAGAGACTTTCATGTCAGGTTGAACATTAGTTTATTCTTAAGGAATCTTTATGTTTTTGCTTTTGACGAAAGCCCTTCAGGAATCAATGATTTCCAAACTGCTTTTATTGCAGCCGCAGCTTCTTCAGTTAAAGGTGCAACTTATGTCGATAAGAAATCAGGTTTCTATGCTGGTTTTATTCTATTCGAAGAGATGCTCTCACCAGAAGATCTGTACTGGGACGCCCTGAAATACGGTGAAAGACCAACCCGATATAGGAAATGGTTAAATGGAAATGGAATTATGGACTCATATTCAAACCATATCGCAGTCGGATATCCTATAGATAAACAATGGAATTTCGGATATGCTCTTCATTATTACAGGCGTAATTTCTATCCGGAATATATTGACCAGAAACTTCAATCCGGATTTGGTCATTCATTTGGAATTCATTGGCATGATAATGTAGCATGGAATATTGGAATTACATATTTCGAAATGCCTTTCAATATGACAGACTCAAGAATTCGTTTGGAAAGAATAGATCATAAATCATATAACTTCGGGATTTCATATCAATTTGATAAAAATAATATCCTTAATATTGACGTAAGAGATTTTGAACAGTCAAAAAAACGTCCTACTGCAAGAGAAATTCATGTAGGTGCCTTCTCTAAAATCAGTAAGGACTTCGCATTAAGAGCAGGTTATTTTCAGGAAGCAGATACAGATAATGTGGTCTGGTCTGTAGGTTGTGGAATTTGGAACCTAAGCACAATTAAAGGTCGAAAGAAATATTATAAACATCAAATGAGAGCAACTCCCGGAAATTTTATCTTTAATTTCGGGTACATCTATGAAACCAGACATGATACCCCATATCATCAGAATTTATATTATTTCTTCTCTATTAATGTGGATATTTAATTCGGTTAACCGAATTAAATATCAGATATCAGATAACAGAGAACCGATAGCAGAACATTGCGTTTTTGAATTTGCAAACGTTATTTGTCATTGTCCCGACGCGTCG
>DAOVMD010000146.1 GCA_030630935.1 Candidatus Mcinerneyibacteriota bacterium
AGGATTAAATAACTTAAGGAAATTAGAAAGTGATTGGGATTTTTTCCTTGAACATTTTAACAGATACCACGAGGTTTTTTGTATTGCTTTTATTGATATTAATAATTTTAAAAAGTACAATGATACATTTGGTCATAACGCGGGGGACCATTTGCTTTCACAATTTGCATTATTCCTAAAAGAACAATTAAGAAAGACAGATAAAGCATATAGGCATGGTGGAGATGAGTTCTTATTGATATTTTCAAATACAGGTATGAAGGGTTCCGAGATTGTTTCTAACAGGATCAATGAAGGCTTTAATAAAAAGAACTTTGAGATAGTTTCATTATCAATTGGATTAGCGGAGATAAAAGAGAACGACAGTTTAGAAACCATTATTGAAAGGGCAGATAAGCAGATGTACAGGATGAAAGAGTTGAGTCATAATGCTCGATAAAAATGCTTTTATCTCGTATTTAAGATTTATGGGGGTGAAACCCCATTGTTATGCGTAGCAATAATACATGAGATTATATAAAAGTATTAACATCATCACATTCCAGTTTGACCCTGCAAGCAGGATTTGTTAGATGGTGACATGATTAGGTTTACAGCTATTTCTTTTTTGAAGAAATGTACTAAGGGAGCTTGCTCCCCATCGATTACCATCGACGCAATCCATAGAGCATCAATTATCATCGACGCATTCCATAGAGCATCGATTACCATCAACGCAATCCATAGAGCATCGATTCCCATCGATGCATTCCATAGTTTTTTAATAAAAAAAGGGTTGATTTTTCTTTTAAAATTTGTTATAATTACAAAATTAATGTTTGATTTCAAACGGGGTGTGGCGCAGTCCGGTTTAGCGCGCCTGCTTTGGGAGCAGGAAGTCGGAGGTTCGAATCCTCTCACCCCGACCATGCTATTTAATATTTTCAGATGCGCCTGTAGCTCAGATGGATAGAGCATCTGCCTTCTAAGCAGAATGTCGCAGGTTCGAATCCTGCCAGGCGTGCCATTTAGTTTTCATTTATGGTGGGCGTAGCTCAATGGTAGAGCACTGGACTGTGGCTCCAGCTGTTGAGGGTTCGAGCCCCTTCGTCCACCCCATTATATATCGGCGCCCGTAGCTCAATGGATAGAGCGTCGGACTTCGAATCCGCAGGTTGGAGGTTCGAGTCCTCCCGGGCGCGCCACTTTAAGAGGGATAGAAAATGGGCCATTAGCTCAATCGGCAGAGCAACTGACTCTTAATCAGTAGGTTGAAGGTTCGATTCCTTCATGGCCCACCACCTTTTATTCAGTTGAACCTGAAGAAAGTTCTTTTTCTATGATAGCGAGGGTGGTGAAATTGGCAGACACGCTGGATTTAGGATCCAGTTCCATACGGAGTGCGGGTTCAAATCCCGCCCCTCGCACCAAAAAACAAAAAAATGAGAGAAGTTATGAATTACAAGATTGAAGAGATTAATCAAAGCGAGAAAAAAATTATTTTCACAGTTGACCAGGAAAAGATTCAGGGTGCCATCACTTCTGAATTAAAGAGCATCAAGAAGCAGTCCAAGATCCCCGGTTATCGTCCAGGTAAAGCGCCGCTGTCCCGAGTAAAGAATCTTTATTATCATCACGCATTAATTGATGCACAGGAGCAGATCATAAAAGAGGGGATAGGTTTGCTTATAGACGAGAATAAAGAATTAAAGATCATCTCCACTCCTGAGGTTATTGAGATTAAAATGAACGATGATGAATCAATGAATTTTACTCTTCGGATAGAGTTATTCCCTGACGTAGATGTTACTGATTACAAAGCTATTTCAGTTACTAAAACTAAGCGTGAAGTCACAGAAGATGATATCCAAGCCAGTATTCAGATGCTTAAGGATCGCGAATCAAAGCTTGAGGAGAAGGGTGATGAGCCGATTATTGAAGGTGATTATATTAACCTTGATTTCCAGGTACTTGAGGATAAAAAAGTTGTTGATGAAGTTAAGAATTATTCATTTTATGTTAATAGCCTGAAGGATATCCCGGGTTTTGAAGAAGGTTTAATTGGGATGAAGCAAGGTGAGGAAAAGGAGATTAATGTAAAATATCCTGATGATTATATCAGAGAAGAGCTTAGGGAAAAAGAAGTCATCTACAATGTTAAAGTTAATAAAGTTGAGAAGAAAATTGTACCCGAGATTAATGATGAGTTTGTCAAGACCAAGCTTGCAGGTCAAGGTTTGAATAACTATGAAGAATTTTTAGCTGATATTAAAAAGCGTCTTATAGAGAATAATAAAAAGCTTCAGAATGACGAGATGTTAAAGCAGATTTACGATTTCTTAATTGAGAAGAATGCTTTTGAACTACCGACGAATTTCCTTAAGGATAGTATGGAGCGGTATAAAGAAGATAAAGTCAAGGAGCTTTCGATGTACGGATATAAGAAGGAAGATGTCCTTGCCAATTTAAAAGATGAAGATGTTAAGAAAGATGTAACTTTAATTTTAAAGAAGGAGATTATTAAAGAGTCCATCCTGAAAAAAGAAAAAATTGAAGTATCAGATGACGAAGTTAACAAGAAGATTGATGAGACCTTAGGTCCATTGAATCAGAACCTTGATGAGAAAGGTGGTGAGCAAATGAAAAAATATCGTCATCAATTATCACATAGATATCATGAAATGCTGCAGAATGAAAAAGTGGATAAATTTCTAATTGATAATGCAAAGATCAAAGAGATTATGCCTGAGAAGAAAGATTCAGAAGCTGCAGATAAAATTAAAAAGACATCATAAAAAGTTACCCAAAATAAAATTTGGAGGAGAACACATGAAAAACATATCAAATCAATTTGTTCCATATGTAGTTGAGCAAAGCCCCAGAGGAGAGAGGTTATATGATATTTTTTCCAGGTTATTAATTGATAGAATAGTTTTTTTAGGAACCGGCATTGATGATATCGTTGCGAACCTGGTAGTTGCCCAGCTTCTTTTTCTTGAGACTGAGAATCCTGAGAAGGACATATTTTTATATATAAATTCCCCCGGAGGTATTGTTACTTCCGGATTAGCGATTTATGATACCATGCAGTATATTAAGGCAGACGTTGCAACAGTATGTATAGGTCAAGCTGCGAGTATGGCGGCTGTACTTCTTGCAGCCGGAGCACCGGGCAAGAGGCATTGTCTCCCGCATTCAAGGGTTCTTATACATCAGCCGTTAGGCGGGTTTGCCGGTCAAGCAACAGACATTGATATTCAAGCAAAAGAGATTATCCGAATTAAAAAGCAGTTGATTGATATTTTACACAAGCATACAGGTGTAGATAAAAAGAAGATTGAAAAAGATTCCGATCGTGATTTCTTTATGCCCGCGTTAGAAGCGGTGGCGTATGGTATTGTTGATAGTGTAATTGAGGAAAAATAAGAAATTATGAAAACTAAAAAATCAAAACTTAGATGTTCATTTTGTTTAAATAGCCAGGATAAAGTCGGGTATTTATTTCAAGGCCGCATCTCGGGAATTTATATTTGTAATCAATGTATTGCGTTTTATGATAATATTCTTAAGAACAAGGATAATGAGAAGAAAGATTTTTTTGAATCATTTTCCCAGTTACCCAAGCCCAAGAAAATAAAGACCATCCTGGATAATTATGTCATTGCTCAGGAGCATGCGAAGAAGGTTCTTTCTGTTGCGGTTTATAATCATTATAAGAGAATTTTAGTAGGTTCAAAGATTGATGACGTTGAGCTTGAGAAGAGCAACATTATTTTATTAGGACCTACCGGGACAGGTAAGACTCTTTTAGCCAGGACTCTTGCGAAAATTCTTCATGTTCCATTTGCGATTGCAGATGCGACTACCCTGACAGAAGCGGGTTATGTAGGTGAGGACGTTGAGAATATAATTTTAAAACTATTACAGAATGCAGACTATGATGTTAAGAAAGCTGAGGTTGGAATAATTTATATTGATGAGCTTGATAAGATTTCCAGGAAGTCCGAGAACCCATCAATCACCCGAGATGTTTCGGGCGAGGGTGTTCAGCAGGCGTTATTAAAGATAGTTGAAGGGACAATTGCCAATGTTCCCCCACACGGCGGCAGGAAACATCCGCAGCAGAAATTTATTCAGGTTGATACCAAGAATATTTTATTCATTTGTGGTGGTGCATTCAACGGTCTTGAAAAGATTGTAGAGAGAAGGATAAATCAATCAACAATTGGTTTCCTTAATCAAAGCGATGATGATAAAATTCAGACAGATACAAACACACTTTTTGCTCAGCTTCAACCAAAAGATCTTATTCATTACGGTTTAATTCCCGAGTTAGTAGGCCGGCTTCCGGTAATGACATCATTGCAGGAGCTTGACCAGGAAGCATTAAAAGAGATCTTAGTTGAGCCGAAGAATTCATTAATTAAGCAATACCAGAAAATTTTCATGATGGAGAATGTCGAGTTAACAGTTACTCCTGATGCAATTGAAGAGATTGCTGCTTTAGCCCTTGAAATGAATTCCGGGGCAAGAGGTTTACGTTCTGTAATGGAAAGCTTCATGCTTGAAATTATGTTCGAACTTCCTTCAAAGCAGAATATCCAGGCATGTATAATTACTGGAGATGTTGTAAATAATATTTCAGAACCTGAATATATTAGAAAAACAAAGAAAAAAGCTTCATAAGCAAGAGTTGAATAATGATAGGAACAAAATTTAATAATTCATCCAAACAAGGTATTCCAAGGATCCTTCCTATGGTAGCATTGCGTGACCTGGTAGTATTTCCATACATGGTAATTCCATTATATGTTGGTAGGCAGAAATCTATTAGGGCAGTTAATAGGAGTATGGACAAGCATAATTATTTATTTGTATCAACCCAGAAGAAAGCAAGTACTTCAGACCCAAAAGAGAAGGATATTTTCAAGACTGGAACAGTAGTTGAGATCCTGGAATCTGTCAGGTTACCGGAAGGAGATATTAAGTTATTAGTTGAAGGAATAAGCCGGGGCAAGATACAGAAATTTATTGGGTACAATCCATACCTTGAAGTTGAGGTAAAACGGCAGCCCAGACCAATTAAGAAAACTAAAACAATCGATGCATTGCTACGGAATCTAATGACGCAGTTTGAAATATATGTGGGTTTATCACATAAGATTCCAATGGAAATTTTAACTACGATTAAGACAATTGATGATATCCCCCAGCTTATAGATGAGATCTCAGGGCATTTATTCCTGAAAACAAATCAGAAACAAAAACTTCTGGATTCACCTAATGTTCTGAAACAGATTGAGCTTTTACTTCGAATTATTTCATCAGAAAATGAAATCCTGAAGATTGAACAGAAGATTCAGAATGAGATTAAGAATAAACTTGAAAAGACCCAGAAGGAATTCTATTTAAATGAACAGTTGAAAGCTATTCAGAAGGAGCTTGGTGAGAAGGATTCTTTTTCCAAAGAACTTACTGACCTTGCCGTGAGCATAAAAAATGCAAAAATGACAAAAGAAGCCGAGGAGAAAGCGCTCCATGAACTTAGCAGGTTAAAATATATGTCCCCGATGTCCCCTGAAGCTACGGTTATCAGAACTTATATTGACTGGTTAATTGCAATACCCTGGGCAAAGAGAACAACAGACATGCTCAACATAGATAAGGCGAAAAAGATCCTTGATGAAGATCACTATAGTCTTGATGAAATTAAGGAGAGGATTCTTGAATATTTAGCCGTCAGGCAACTTGTTAAGAAGATGAAGGGACCTATCTTATGTTTTGTTGGCCCGCCAGGTGTTGGAAAAACTTCACTTGCAAAATCCATTGCGCGTGCACTCGGTCGGAAATTTGTCAGGATTTCATTAGGGGGGGTACGTGATGAGGCCGAGATTCGAGGACATAGACGTACTTATATAGGGGCATTACCAGGAAAGATTATTCAAGCTATGCGCAAGTCAAAGTCCAAGAATCCAATTTTCTTAATGGATGAGGTTGATAAGATGTCTTCAGATTTCAGGGGAGACCCTTCTTCAGCTCTTTTAGAAGTTCTTGATCCTGAACAGAACAGTACGTTTAATGATCATTATCTTGATACAGATTTCGATTTATCAGAGGTCATGTTTATTACGACTGCAAATATTATTTATCATATTCCACCACCATTGCGGGATAGAATGGAAGTCCTGACAATTGCAGGATATACAGAGCAGGAGAAATTAGGTATTGCAAAGAACTTCCTTATTCCCAAACAATTACCTGCACACGGTCTTAAGGTTTCCAATTTAGTATTTACTGATGAAGGCCTTCTGGAAGTTATTCAGATTTATACCCTTGAAGCTGGAGTCCGAAACCTCGAAAGGTCAATTGCCAAGATTTGCAGGAAGGTTGCAACTGAAGTTGCAAAGAAAGGTAGAAAAGTCAAAGTAAAGATCACCAGAAAAAATGTATCAAAGTTCCTTGGTGTTCCGAAAATTTGGCATCCAACTGCAGGCAAGGAAGATGAGATTGGTGTTGCGACTGGACTTGCCTGGACTGAAGTCGGTGGAGAGATTCTTCTGATTGAAACTACCATTATGAAGGGTAAAGGTCAGATAATTCTAACAGGTCAGCTTGGTGAAGTTATGCAGGAATCTGCGCAAGCGGCTATTTCATATCTAAGATCCAAGGCTAAAAACTATAACTTACCTGAAGATTTTTTGAAGAATAGGGATATCCATATTCACGTTCCTGAAGGTGCAGTTCCGAAGGATGGACCTTCAGCAGGTGTTACAATTGCAACTTCAATTCTTTCAGCGTTAACCAAGAATAAAGTAAGATGTAATATTGCAATGACAGGGGAGATTACTCTCAGAGGAAAAATCCTGCCCATAGGTGGGTTAAAGGAGAAGTTACTTGCTGCTTATAGAGAGAATATTACTACGGTTCTTATCCCTAAGGAGAACGAGAAAAATTTAGCGGAAATTCCCAAGAATCTTAAGAAGGCTTTTACAATTATTACCGTGGACCAAGTTGAAGATGTTTTTAAAAATGCAATTATTTTTAAAACTACTAAAAAAACCAGGCAGAAAAAAACAACCATTAAGAAAAAAAATAAGAAGTAAATTGATAAGTGAAAATAATTTCTGTTGAACCCTATAAGTTTATTCATCAACCCAATAAGTTCCCGGAGAATCCATATAAACATTTTGTATTTGCCGGAAGGTCAAATGTCGGAAAATCGTCCCTGATCAATTGTTTATTAAACAGGAAACTGGTTGCAAAAGTAAGTAAAGCCCCGGGTAAAACGATCTCTGTAAACTTTTATTTAGTTAATAA
>DAOVMD010000208.1 GCA_030630935.1 Candidatus Mcinerneyibacteriota bacterium
AACCGAAGGGAGGAAATCCCGCTCACGAAGTGCATCGGGAGTCTTTTTCAAGATTTATAAGGAGAATTTTAAAAACTTTTGAATGTCATTGTCCCGACGCGTCGGGATGACTTCTGTTACACTCCAGCCACGCGCTAAAGCAAATTGCGGCAATCTAATTGAAGTTTGGAGACATTGACAGGATAAAGAAAAACAAAAAAGAAAATTTTTACAGGGACTTGAAAGAGACATGTAAGTAAATATTTGAAAACATCAGAATTGTTTGCCAAACGGAGTAGGGGCTCATCGAGCGAAGTGAGATCTAGCTTGCGTCCGTGAGGAGTGTAACAACGACCGTGGCAATCTCATTTAAGCAAGTCGCTGATTAACGGTAAGTGATCCCGGTGTGAAGAGTCCAAATCCTGATCGTGATTAATAATCCTCCCAATTGAATTTAACAAAGTAACAATATTCTTCAACAGAAACAAGGGGATCTTTAGCAGTGAAATCAAGTAACAAAATATTCTTGACATTTTTTTTAAATGTGTTATAATATATCGGTTATTTGATATTAGAAAAGGATAAGACAGGTAAAAAAGGACTAATAAATACAGTAGTTAGGTTTCATGCAAAAAAGCGAAATTTGAACCAAAGTGAATGAATTAAAGGAAAATATGAACAAGGATTTGACAATAGAATTATTGAAAAAAGCAGCAAAAGAATTTTGTGAAACTGAATCAATTTATAATAACAAAGAATTGTACGGTGTAACTGATGGGAAAGCTGTTGGAACATATATTGAGCATAAATTCCAAGAATACCTTAACTCCCAATTCATATATAATAAAGGTTCTTCTGAAAAAGGTATCGATTTACCAGATGTTAATATTCAAACTGACATAAAAGTTACTTCGATCAAACAACCACAATCCTCTTGCCCATTCAAGAATGCAAGACAAAAAATATTTGGATTGGGATACAACTTACTTGTGTTTGTTTATGATAACACAGATGATTCTAAAACAGAAACTACAATTCTTGATTTTGTAAGTTGTTCATTTCTTGAAAGGGAAAGAACTGCTGATTATACCACAACTTTTAGACTGAGAGAGATGATAAAGGATGGAGCAAATAAAGAAGATATTATTGCCTATCTTAATGATAAGAATATCCCAGCGGATGAAATAACTATTGGGTTAATAGCTGATAATATACTAGCTGAAAAGCCAAAACAAGGATATTTAACCATTTCAAACGCTTTGCAATGGAGATTACAATACTCAAGAGTTGTAAGTTTAGAGGATGAAATTGACGGGATTACTAAAATGGTAGATAAAATAACCAAATGAATTGTTTTGAAGCACATATTGATAATACGGTTATTTCGTTTTTACGTGATAACTTAAGACAATTAAATTCACTTGAAAAAGCTAACGACTTTTTAGAAAAAGCCTGTGGAATCATAAATTTCTTTAATAGTCAAACTGATACAGAAAAATTACAAAGAAAAATTGAAGAACAGTACTCATTAGTTGAAGAACTTAACAGGAGAGAATATGGTGACTTCCAAACAAATGACGAGTTAGCAAATCAAGTTGTAAAGTATATTTTAAAAAAGCAAATTGCTCCGGAATTCATTTTAGAACCAACTTGTGGGAAAGGAAGTTTTATTGTTGCTTCTCTTGATAATTTTAAAACAATAAAAAAAATAGTTGGAGTAGAAATATACCAACCTTATGTGTGGGAAACAAAATTTAGAATATTAAGTTACTTTATTCAAAATCCTTCACCCACAAACCCTGAAATTGAAATCATACACGCCAATGCTTTTGAATTTCCTTATACGGAATTAGCAAAACAGACGAAACAGTTAAACACATTAGTTATTGGTAATCCACCTTGGGTAACTAATTCTGAGCTGGGTTCACTCGAGTCAAAAAATTTGCCAAAAAAATCTAACTTCAAAAAACATAGTGGTTTTGATGCGATAACTGGAAAAGGTAATTTTGATTTAGGAGAGTATATTTCACTTTTAATGCTTGATAGTTTTAACAAACATAACGGGATATTTGCCTTCCTAATCAAAAGTTCGGTTGTAAAGAATATTATAAACGAACAACGAAATAAAAAATATAGAATCGGTAATACTGAAAAATTAAATATTGACTCAAAAAAGGAATTTAATGTTTCTGTAGATGCTTCCCTTTTTCTAACCGAACTCAATAAGGAACCTGAATATACCTGTCAAGAACTTGATTTTTACTCCCTAAATAGGCGTACAACATTTGGTTGGTATAGAGGTAAATTTGTTTATTCAGTTTCTGATTACAACTCTTCTAATGATATTGATGGAGAATCACAGTTTGTTTGGAGACAGGGAATAAAGCACGACTGTTCTAAAATAATGGAGATCGAAAAGTTCAATGAACATTATTTAAATGGTTTTAAGCAGGAAATCGTTCTTGAAGATGACCTGATTTTTGGGCTCTTAAAAAGTTCAGACCTAAAAGAAAAAGAAACAAACCATTATCGAAAATTAATTATCATTACTCAAAAAAAAATAGGTCAAGACACGGAATATATAAAACGAGATTACCCATTAATATTTGAATACCTTAGCAGCAATAAATTTTATTTTGACAAACGAAAATCTACTATTTACAAAGGCAAACCGGATTTTTCAATTTTTGGTGTTGGTGATTATTCGTTTGCTCCATACAAAATTGGAATTTCAGGAATGTATAAAACTACTCATTTTACATTGATTTTACCTGTAAATGAAAAGCCAATTATGTTGGATGACACTTGCTATTTCATTGGGTTTGACAATTTAAAATCAGCAAGAATAGCACATTTTTTATTGAATTCAGTGCCTGTACAAAAATTCCTAAAGTCTATAATTTTCCCTGATTCTAAAAGACCTATCACAAAAGATGTTTTAATGAGAATAGATTTTAATAAAGTTTATAAGTTAATGGACTTCAGTTTGGTACAAAAATCTGTGATAGAAATAACAAAAGAAGAATGGGTTTCTTTTGGCAAGTTAATTAATAAAAAAATAGTTGCTGAACAAATGACCTTGTTTTAATGTAGGGCGCCGGCTCTTTACTTTTTATTTTAATAAATATAATCTTGAAGGTAAAAAATGGACAAAACCACAACTGAGAGATATTTTGTTTTTATGAACATTAAGATTATCTTTATTGTGATTATTATATTGTTTGTGTTTGAGACAGTCAACCGGTTATTAATATTATTGGGAGAGTTTACTGTTTTTACAATGGTACTTTTAATTTTTGATTTAGTTTTCACAGGGTTAGGGGGTTATGTCATTTCATTTTTCTTTCGAGTTCAAATTGTAGAGATTACCCCGGAATTTATAACGCTCAGGGCACCATTCTCTTCTGAGCATTCTTTTAAAATAAATGAAATAAAAAAGATAATATTTTATAATTCTTCAGAGATTCAATTATTATTAGCGGGAAATAAAATTCAGGTCATAAAACTTTTTCTATTAAGTACAGCAGATAAAAATGCTTTAATCGGCAGCATCCACGATAAACTCCAAAAACATTTATGATTTATGATTGACCCAGAACCACGCATTTCGTTAGGGTATCTGGGCGCAGATATTATTAATTGATAATTAATTTGCTTTAGATATTACAATGCTTATGTTTAATGCTATTGATGGTTAAAGGAACTGGAGAATGTGTTTTTAATTTTTGAACAATTGAACTATCCTAACATCTTTAACACTTGAACGCATGCGCAGCATGCATTGAACACTTGAACTATTGAATTATTTAATTCGGTTAACGGAGTTAATAGAATAAAATAAACCATTTGACATTTTTCAGTTTTTTTGTTAAACTTAATAAGTTAATTTTAAGAAAAGGATTATATCATGAATGATGATAACAAAGATGTAAATAAGAAGGAGACATTTGACTTTATTAGGACAGTAATTGAAGATGATCTCAAAACAAATAAACATGATGGTCGTGTACATACTCGATTCCCTCCTGAACCAAACGGTTGTCTTCATATAGGTCATGCAAAGGCATTTGGTTTAGATTTTGGAATTGCAGAGGAGTATAATGGGAAATGTAATTTACGTTTTGATGATACAAACCCAACCAAGGAAGACGTTGAGTATGTAGATTCCATTAAAGCTGATATTCAGTGGTTAGGTTTTAGTTGGGACGACAGGGAATTTTACGCTTCTGATTATTTTGATAAACTCTATGATTATGCTGTTCAGCTAATTAAACTTGGTAAAGCATATGTATGTGACCTTACTTCGGATGAGATACGGAGTTATCGCGGAACTCTCACCGAGCCTGGGAAAGAAAGCCCGTACAGAACCAGGTCAATTGAAGAGAATCTTGAATTATTTCAAAAGATGAAGAATGGTGATTTTGAGGATGGAGCCAAGACTCTTCGTGCGAAGATTGATATGACCTCGCCAAACCTGAATATGCGTGACCCTGTGATCTTTAGAATTATCCATACATCCCATCATCGAACAGGAGATAAATGGTGTATTTACCCAATGTATGATTATACCCATTGTTTATCAGACTCAATCGAGGAGATTACTCATTCCTTATGCAGTTTGGAATTTGAAGATCATAGACCATTATACGATTGGTTTCTTGATGAACTGAATGTTTATCACCCGCAGCAGATTGAATTTGCCCGTTTAAACATTACATATACTATTCTGAGTAAAAGGAAATTACTTCGGCTCGTGGAAGAGAATCATGTTGCCGGCTGGGATGATCCCAGAATGCCGACACTTTCTGCAATGAAGAGACGTGGGTATACTCCTGAAGCAATTAATGATTTTGTTAATAGAATAGGAATTGGAAAACGAAACAGTATAGTCGATATCGAGTTTCTTGAACATTGCCTTAGGGAAGATTTAAATAAAAGAGCTCCGAGAGTCATGGGTGTTTTGAAACCGCTTAAAGTTATTATTACCAATTATCCTGAGGATAAAGAAGAAGAACTTGATGCAATTAATAATCCTGAAGATCCGGAAGGCGGAACACATAAAGTCCCATTCTCCAGAGAACTGTATATTGAACAGGGTGATTTTATGGAAGATGCACCTAAAAAATTCTATCGCCTGACTCAAGGTCGTGAAGTTCGATTCAGGTATGCATATTTTATAACTTGCGTAGATGTAATTAAAGATGATGATGGAAATATTATTGAACTACATTGTACGTATGATCCTGAAACCCGGGGCGGAAACGCGCCTGACGGAAGAAAATCCAAGGCAACACTGCATTGGGTTTCTGTTAAACATGCTGAAAAAGCAGAAGTGAGATTATATAAACATTTATTTACAAAACCAAATCCTGAAGAAGTTGAAGAAGGAAAAGATTTTATTAGTAATTTAAATCCGGATTCCCTGGAAACTTTAAATGATTGTTATATTGAACCATCTATCAATAAATTTGTACCGGGAGATATTGTGCAGTTTGAAAGATTAGGTTATTTCTGTATTGATTCAGTTGATTCAAACTCGGATAAATTGGTCTTTAATAGAACAGTAACTTTACGTGATGAATGGGCGCGAATCCAGAAGAAGAATAAAAAGAGTTAAATAGTTCAATTGTTCAATGCATGCTGCGCATGCGTTCAATTGTTATTGTAGAGACGTGCCATTCTCAAGCAACTCCGTTGCTTGAATAGAGATCAGAGATCAGAGAATAGAGAACAGTTGTTTTATAGATCAAATAATTGAAGTAAGCCATTCTTTACATGTCTCTTTAAAGTCTCCCGATACGTTTCTCTATCCCCGACAAATCGGGTAAACTCAATCTCCTTCCTTTTGTCGTCAACCTGCTTAAGAATTTATTTTTCTTTTGTTTTTTTAGTTCTCTTAAGTTCTCGTCAGTTCCCTGTAAATATTGTTTTTGCATTCAATCGAATCATTAAGCAATTTAAGCTCTAAGCAATTATAACGATATTTTAATATTACATTACATGTCTCGTACAAGTCCCTGTTAAAATTATCTTTTTTAT
>DAOVMD010000303.1 GCA_030630935.1 Candidatus Mcinerneyibacteriota bacterium
TAAACAAAAGCATTGTAATATATAATGCAAATCAGTTTATCAATTAATAATTATCAATCACAAATCTTAATTGTGAAGCGAAAGCGAAACTATTAGTCATAAATCTCATATGCAACATTTTTATAAACTACAATCATATTATTAGAAATATGAATATAATTTGTAAGAACTGGTTTATCTTTTAATAATTTAAAGTATTCATCAGATAAGTATTTTATCTTTTTCTTCTTCATTGTTTGTTCATAAGTGCTATCGTTCCAGACTCCATTTTGCAGATAAAAAGTTTTATCATCAACATTTTCTATTGTTACAATACCTATTCTTTCCATTTCCTCATTAGAAATTGAATTTATTGCATTCTGATATGCTGCATTAGACTGGGAAATTGTGACAGCGTCTTTCCCGGACTCATCTGACATCTTTGATTTATGAATAACATTAGGCATCGCTTGTGGTGCTGGAGAAGGTGCAGATGAATCATAAGTACCACCAAATCGATTTCCATCCGCCATTCTCTCAGCTACTTCTTTCTTTTCTTCCTCAGTTATCAGGAATGAAGTATAAGGGGTTACAATACCATACTTCTTCCCTAACCTTGTGATCTCTTCAACGAGTTCTTTGTTCTCCCCGTTCAGTTTAATCTCTTCAAGTAAATACCCAATCTTCCTAATTGCCCAAAGTCGAGGAATATATTTATGCTTCTTACTTTTCTGATCAAATGTAACATCAAACTGATAACTGATTTTTATTCCTGAGCGTTTTCCTTCTAAAGTAACTTCCTTTGTTCCTGAGCCCTTATACCTTCCAACAATAATTAACTGTGACCCGGCAAAGATATCTGATACCTGCCCGGGATAAATATCATAGGTTTTTATACCTGCAATCTTAAGTTTCACATCAGATAATAATGGATCTGATATCTTAGCATAGAAATTAGATATTTTAATCTCAATGTTTTCATCCGGAGTGATATAATCTGCTAAACCATAATTATCTTTACCTAGTTTATCAAGTAAAATAGTATTTAAATTGTAACCTACTCCAAATGCAAATATCCGAACTTTATTATTATTTGCCTTCTTAATATTTTTAATAATCTCAATGTTTTCTGTTACGCCAACAGTCGGTTCACCATCCGTAATAAATACGATATAATTAGGCCGGTTGCTATTCTTACCAAAGAAATCTAGTCCTTTTTTCAATGCATTATTAATATCTGTTCCGCCTCTTGCTTTTAATCCATCTACATATTCCAGGGCTTCTGAAATAGATTCCTTGTTTACTCCTATTAACTGCTCTTGGAATAAATAAACATTTGAAGAGAAATTAATTACGTTAAATTTATCTTCTTTATTTAAACTATTTAAACAGAATTTTAAAGCATTCTTTGCTTGTTCAATCTTCTTTCCTGCCATGGATCCGGAAGTATCAAGAATAAATGTAATATTCTTCGGGTTAATTTTTGTATCTTCTTTAACCTTACCTGGTGCAACCATCATCATAAAAAAACCATCCTCATTAAAACCACGATAATCCAACATGCTCACACCAAAATCTGAATCAGAGACCGAGTAATATAAAACAAAATTCTTATCTGGTTTTAAGTTCTTAGCCTCATATGAAATTTCTGCAGTTGTTGCATCAATCTTCTTCACCTCAATAGGGTGAGTAGGTGAGTAAATATTAATGATAGGCTGACTGGTCTTAAGCTTTACAATAATTACAACTTCCTCTAATGGTGAATTTGAAAACCTCTCAGTATCCAAAGGATATTCATATCGCATCAAACCAAAATCATATTTCAAAACTTCTTCATATTTCAATTCTACTCTCTTCCTTCCGCGTGCAGGGATAGGATAGATTCTGGCCTTGAACATGTTCCTGCCTACATACTCTAATAAAGCAGGATCCTTCATCTGCCTGACTATATCTTCATATATCTTTCTGGCTTTATCAGCTTCTAAAATTTCACCTGTAACTCTCTTATTCCCAACCCACATCGCAAACTCAGAGATTGAAGCACCTTCCGGAATTGGAAATAAATACGTTCCTTCAATTTCAAAACTAAAAGGATTTTTGAACTCCTGATCAATCTCCGTAACAGCGACCTGGTTATTTATCTCAACATTAACTTTATGGTAAATAATATCAAGATATTTAATCCCGGGGGGCACAGGCCTGTGTGGTGGGATTACTGGAATTACAAATCCATCTCCAAATACATTTATTGCTGCTACAATAAAAATTAAAAAAGTTAAAAGCCAAAACTTAAGGTTCATTCTTTTCATCTCTTCCTCCTTGTTTATTGAAATTTACGTGAAAAGAGAAAATAAATTTCTCAAATCCAAAAAAAAAAGCAGCCAATAAAATTGACTGCTTTTAAAAAGTTTTATTTTTCTGAAAACTATAAAACAGTTACTGTAATCTCAGACTCGACAGATATCGATTTCCCTGATGAATCCTCACCCGAAAAAACAAATTTATAGATCAAAACATTAACTGCTCCGTGACTATTAAGATAATTATACAGATGCGGCCAGCCCAGAATTACACCACTTAGGGTTGATGTAGAATTAACCGGCATTGCATAATGAGTAGATATATTATAAGAACTTATCTTCGTATTGTTATAATATACCTCAACAGCAATGGTTTTTATAATTGCATACCCAATATCAATAGGGCTATATGAAGAAAGGAAAACCGGTCTCATGTCGCAAACTATCCCATCATAAGATCCTGCTCTATATACTGTACCAACTAATGGATCCCATCTTTCAACAATGACCTGAATAGGTGATTCTTGATCACTATGTTTCTGACAACCACTTATCATGACAAAAACTACTACTAAAAGAATTACTGGAATTAAAAATAGTTTTTTACTTTTCATTTAAAATCCTCCGATTTTTATCTATGTTAATTATAACATATATAATAAAAAAAGTCAAGATAAATTTAAAGTTACATCTCATATTTCATACTATAACTTCCCTATTACAGGGAATTGACAATAACATAGCATCGCTTCGCTCTGCAATGTAAAAGTAAGAATGAACAATGAAAAATGAATAAGTAAAAATGGTTTTGCTTTGGATATTGGAATGCTTTGATTTAGAGCGAAAGGTGCTTAAAGGAACTACACAATGCAAAAAAGTATATTAACAGGGATTAATGAGATTAAAAGGAAAAGGAAAAGGCAAAACAAAAAAGAAAACAAAAATAAATATATTTCTTTAGCAGGTCGACGAACGGAGAGAGGAGATCCCGCTCACGAAGTGCATCGGGAGAACTAAAGAGAACTGAAGAGAACATAGCGCAACCTTTACTGCAATCTCATTTAAGCAAGTCGCTGCGATATAAGATTGCCACATTGAGTTTTTCAAACTCTCCTCAAACCAAAGATATCAAGACGATATATGCCCGCTTTTCCCACTTAGACTGTGCTATTTGCTCTACAATTAAGTGTTATGGAATATAGTTCTCAACATTGTTGTTGGTGAAATCTATTGTGACATAGTCTCAATGACATTCAAACGTTTTTAAATTTTCCCATACAAGTCTCTTAAAAGTTCTTGTCTATTTTTTTGGGTTTTGTTTTATTTTGTTTTCTTTTGTTTTTACCAACTTTTTTGGTGAAGAACCAATTGTTTTTAAACACGATGCGCTATGGAAATACGGGATTTATTTTGCTTTAAAATATCCAAAGATAGACTTTATCTTCAGCTGAAAAACCTTCAGGAACGATTCAAAAATTATCAATTTTGAAAGTTTTGATTTACCTTGTCGCCTTTCAATAAAGATAATCGGAAACTCTTTAATTTTTGCTCCGGATCTATAAGCAAGGAAAGTGGTTTCAAAATGAAATGCATATCCTGTTGATTTTATTTTCTCCGGATTAATCTTTTTGATTACATCCTTTGTAAACGCCTTGAATCCAGATGTAACATCTCTAATCGGCAGCCCTAATAAAACCCGTACAAATTTATTTGCAGAATATGATATAAATAATCTTGTTATTGACCAATTAACAACAGAGACCCCATGCAGATATCTTGATCCAAGGATATAGTCATAACCACTTTCTAAGTATTTAATAAATTCAACTATATACTTTGGTGAATGCGATCCATCTCCGTCCATTAATAGGTAATATCCAAACCCCCTTTCAATTCCCCAGTTAATCCCGGCAATATATGATTTTCCTAAACCCTTTTCCTTTTCTCTTTTCAGGAGATTTAGAAAGTTAAATTGTCTTTTTAAATTTTCAACATATTCCCATGTTTTATCAGGAGAATTATCATCTACGATTAATATTGAAATTTTTACATTTGCTTTAATTTCAATTACAGAAATCTCTTCAATGATATTCTTTATATTTTTTCTTTCGTTATATGTCGGTATAATTATTAATAAATTTTCCATGGCGTTATTATAACAAAGTTGATTAATTTAGTCAAGTAAATTTTTACAGAAAAAA